>NZ_PSUG01000030.1:0-44154 GCF_002931755.1 Rathayibacter sp. AY2B3
TCGCCGACCTCGCCGTCCGACATTCCAGCCTCGCTGAGCTGGCGTTGCAGCTTGCCGTGTCCGTTGACGCTGTCCGGGCACACGGTGTTCACTTACAGCCTCAAACGGGCTCTTCCCAGATGAGGGTGTAGGTCGGCCGGGAGCGTCGGTCCGCAGACAGACGTCGAGGTCACCCGACGACGGAGGTTCCTACGCCATCCGTCCGAAAGACCTCGACGTGTCCGACGCTACCCCGCCGGCCGGCTTCGGCCGCCCTGACCTGACCGCCTTCGCGTCTCATCCCAGTCGACCCTGATCGAGTCTGCTGACCCCCTCGACGAGAACGCAGCGACATCACAGCCACCCAACCCCGACCGTCCGGGAAGCCGGGACACGTCACATGACCTGTGCTGCGGGCGTGTCGAGTGGGTCGTCCAGGGGCGACGCAGGAGCGTCGACGCGACGTGCTGAGAGGTGGTTCCAGTCGAGCGCTAGGACACCGGCTACAGGCATGGCGATAGGTCAGGAACGGCGTCGCTCCCTGCGCAGGAGGGAGCGCAGAGTCTCGGCATTCGCGTAGCCGACCCGTAGCGCGATCTCGGCGGAGGTGAAGTCCGTGGTTGCTGAGAGGTGCCGAGCTCGTTCGATGCGAAGCCGTTGGACGAAGCCGAGCGGAGTGAGGTTGAGCGCCGCACGGACTCGTCGTTCGAGGGTGCGCCGGCTGGTGCCGAGCGACTGCGCGACGAAGGCGACGTTGAACGGTTCGTCCAGGCGGGCGCGCACGAAGCGTTCGAACTCGACGACGATCGGGTCCTCGTGCCGGAGATGTTCGTAGGCGACGAAGGCCGCCTGAGACGGACGCTCGTCGATGATGAGGAGCTTGGCGACATGTTGGGCCAGGTCGGGGCTGATCGATCGCACGAGTGAGAGCGCGAGGTCGATGTGGGCGAACGCGGCGCCGGCGGTGACGAGGTTCCCGTCGACCACGACCATGGTGTCGAGATCGAGGGCGACGGTCGGATAGCGCTTCAGGAACTCCGGCCCCAGGAACCAGCTGGTCGTCGCCCTCCGATGATGCATCCGTCCGGTCTCGGCGACAGCGAACACGCCGGTGCACGCCGCGGCGATCCGGGTGGTCGCCTCGTCGAGGCGCCCGAGCGAGGCGATGACCGAACGAGCATCTCGGCTCTGGAGGACGTCGTTGGTAGCGGCGGCCGTAAGGGTTCCAAGCGCAGGGACGACGACCACGTCGAACTCTCCGGACTCCGACAGCGGGTGGTCCACCGACAGGGTCATCGATGCCGTCGTGGTCACTCGCCGTTTCGGTCCGAGGATGGCGAGTTCGATTGGGTCGATCCGCGGGTCGACATCGCCGCGGGCTCCGTCGGCCACCCGCACGATGTCGATGATCGACGCGATAGCCGAACCGAAGCAGCCGTCGATCGCGATCAGTCCGATACGCATGACGTAAACAATAGCAATACTGCCGTATACGCCACTCCCCACCGGTCCTCGCTCGTCATACGCTGAACTCGTCCCACGAAGAACCCCGACGTCAAGGAGAGTCCCTCATGTCCACACCCGCATCACTTCCGTATGCCTTCGTCGCCAAGATCGTCGCGGCCGATGGACAGCACGACGCGGTCGCCGATCTGCTCGCCGGCGCTGTCGCACTCGCCAACGAAGAAGTAGGAACGATTGTCTGGTTCGCGGTCAGGACCCACGCCGACACCTTCTGGATCTTCGATGCATTCCCCGACGAAGCCGCTCGCGACGCCCACGCCAACGGCGCCATCGTCGCAGCCCTGATGGCCAACCAGCACCTCCTCGGCGCAGCACCCGAGATCCTGGCGGCCGACGTCCTCGCGTCCAAGCTCCCGTAGTCCGCCAACGCACGAGACGATCGCGCCCCGCCGAGCCGTCGCCAGGTCGCGACGCAACGCCACGCTGCGTTGCCGAGCGGTGCGAGGCCTATCGGCACACGGACAGGATGCCGGCCGCGAGCGCTCAGCCGGCGAGGGGTCCGTCGCAGAGGAGAGCGACGTCGGTGTCGGGCAGAGCCGTGAGGCCAGCGCATCGCGCGACCACCAGAACGGTTCGCCGGAGCCGCCTGTCGGAATCGAACGGACGACCTAATCACGTCGGCTTTGCGTTTATCGCTTGATGCGCCCACTGGGCGAACGAGCCGCTGACCTGCGCAGACGCCGAGCGTGGAGGACGCCGCCATCCGGTGGTGACCGACGACGACCGACCAGTACCGACCGTTTCACCGGAGCTTGCGGCGGCGTCGAAGCCGAGCAAGCTCCATTCTTTTAGCTCACCACGCCCTCGTCCTCGCCGGCCCCGTCGTCGGCGAAGACGTTTCAGGGGTCTTCTCAGATGACGGTGTAGGTCGGCCGGGCGCGTCGGTCCGCAGATAGACGTCGAGGTCTCCCGACGACGGAGGTTCCTACGCCATCCATCCGAAAGACCTCGACGTGTCCGACGCTACCCCGCCGGCCGGCTTCGGCCGCCCTGACCTGACCGCCTTCGCTCGACTCGACGGCCTCGGTCTGAGCGTGACCGGACAACGACTTGAACCGGATCGTGCGGTCCTCGCGTGCCGCGTGGTGGAACCAGATCAGTGGTGCCGACGGTGCGGCAGCGAAGGCGCTGCTCGTGACACCGTGATCCGGCGGTTGGCCCACGAGCCGCTGGGCTGGCGACCGACCGTGCTGGAAGTTGTAGTGCGCCGCTACCGCTGTGCCGACTGCGGACACGTGTGGCGCCAAAACACCAGCGCCGCGGCGGAGCCACGCGCGAAGCTCTCGCGCACCGGGCTGCGGTGGGCGCTGGAAGGGATCGTGGTCGCACACCTCACCGTCGCACGTGTCGCCGAGGGACTCGGGGTCGCGTGGGACACCGCCAACAACGCGGTCCTGGCTGAAGGCAAGCGGCTGCTGATCAACGACCCCACGCGGTTCGAGGGCGTGAAGGGAGCACGGCGATCCACAGCCGGCTCTCGTCGCGCAGCGCCTCGGCGACGATCAGGCGGGCGCCGTCGGACGGCTCGGCGGGCAGCGCCGACTCCGCGCCGTCGACGACGACGACCGAGGAGCCCGCCAGTCCGACGACCCGGTCGATCTCGGCGCGCGACTCCGGCATGCTGCCCGGCCGGCCGAAGTGCGCGGCGACGAGGCCGCGGACGTCGAGGGTCTCGGTCAGCAGCGCCTGGACGATTGCGAACTGGTCGTCGGCCTCGTTCGCGGCGTCGGTGCTGACGACCAGGCGGTGCGGGGGAGGCGGGGTCATGCGGACTCGCGCTGCACGAGGGTCGTCGCGAGGATCGGCTGGCGGTCGACGGGGCGGCCCTGCACGACGGCGACGACGGTCTCGGCGGCGACGCGGCCCATGTCCTCCAGCGGCTGGCGGATGGTGGTGAGGGTCGGATCCGAGGTGGTCGCGATGACGACGTCGTCGAAGCCGATCACGGAGACGTCGGCGGGGACGCGGCGGCCGGAGGCCTGCAGGACGCGGATGGCGCCGTTGGCCATCAGGTCCGACGAGGCGAAGACGCCGTCGAGGTCGGGGTGACGCTGCAGGAGGCGGGCCATCGCGGCGGATCCGCTCTCGAGGGTGAACTCGCCGTGCACGATCGGGCTGTGGTCGAGGCCGAGCTCGGTCAGCTCGTCGCGCCAGCCGCGGATGCGGTCGCGGGCGGGCTCCATGTCGTGCGGGCCGGCGATGATGCCCAGGCGCCGACGGCCGGAGTCGGCGAGCGCGCGGGCGGCGAGGCGTCCGCCTCCGTAGTTGTCGGAGTCGATGACGATTGCGTCCTCGGGAAGGGCGACGCGTGGGCGGCCGACCCAGGCGATCGGCACGGGGGAGTCGGCCAGCGCCTGCGCGAGGTGGGTGATCTCGTGCTGGAGGATCACGATCGCGCCGTCGACGGCCCTCGAGCGGAGGAAGCGGGGGATCCGGTCGCTGTCGTCGTGGTCGGCGGGCAGCAGCACCGGCTGCACCTCGCCGGCGTACAGGCCCTTCGCGGCGCCCTTCAGCACCGAGGTGAAGAACGTCCCGGTGAGGCTGTCGAGCTCGTTGAAGGCGACGATCAGGGCGATGGCCCCGGCCCGCCCGCCGCGGAGCATCCGGGCGGCGCTGTTCGCCTCGTAGCCGAGGGACTTCGCGGCGCGCTCGACCGCGGCGGTCATCCGGACGTCGACATTGGTGCCGCCTGCCAGCACCCGGGCGGCGGTGGCGCGCGAGACGCCTGCGGCCTGGGCGACGTCCACCAGCGTGGGTCGAGTCATGCTGCTTCCTTCTGCGAGGGGAGGTTCCGGCTTCCGCGCCTCCCCGCGGAGCGCGGTGGGGAGAGCGTCGAGGTGAAGACTCGCACGGGGCGGCGGGCGGCCGTCCGGAACTGCTCGATTTGCGAAACTTCCCTTTGATACTAGGCGGAGATCGTTATCTCGCGGAGACCGGTTCTCGCTTGCGTCGTGCTCGCGGGCGGGTTAGGTTGGCCGCCAAGAGATCGTTCTCTGAGGCCCGCCCTCACCGAAACCCTGCGAATCCCCAACGAAGAGGAATTGTCGTGAAAAGAAGCCTGACGGCCGTAGCCGCCGCAGCAGCAGTAGTCGCGCTCACCCTGACCGGGTGCTCGTCCGGAGGGGGAGGAGGCGCCTCGGACGACCCGAACGCCGAAGCCACCTTCTGGTCCTTCACCGGCATCAACGCCAAGGACAGCGTCGACGAGTACCTCGCGAAGATGCCCGACGCGAAGATCAAGCTCTCCGAGGTCGGCAGCACGACCGAGACCGCCACCGCCCTCACCGCGGCCCTCGCCGGCGGCAAGGTGCCCGACCTGGTCATGATCCAGAACGACGACCTGCCCCAGTTCGTCGCCAACAGCTCGAACTTCCTCGACCTGCGCACCCTCGGCGGCGACGACGTCGCCTCCACCTACCTCCCGTGGGCCGCGTCCGCCGCGACCGCCGACGACGGCTCCGTCGTGGGCGTCCCGACCGACGTCGGCGGACTGGGCTTCGCCTACCGCGCCGACCTCTTCGAGCAGGCCGGCCTGCCGACCGAGCCCGACCAGGTCGCCGAGCTCTGGAAGGACTGGCCGTCCTTCATCGAGACCGGCAAGAAGTACACCGAGGCGACCGGCAAGCCCTTCGTCGACAACATCGAGACCAGCGTCTTCTTCTCGACCGTCAACCAGGTCTCGGAGAAGTACTACTCGCCCGACGGCGAGCTGGTCTACGACACCAACCCGCAGGTGAAGGACGCGTTCCAGGTCGCCGTGGACACCAAGGACGCCGGCATCAGCGCGGGCATCGCCGCCTGGTCCTCGGGCTGGGCCCCGGGCCGCGCGAACGGCGCCTTCGCCGTGACGATCGCCCCCTCGTGGATCCTCGCCGGCATCAAGACCGACGCCCCCGACACCGCCGGCAACTGGCGCGTCACCAGCGTCCCCGGCATCGGCGGCAACTGGGGCGGCAGCGTCATCGCCATCCCCGCCCGCGCCGAGCACCCCGAGGCCGCCTGGCAGTACATCAAGACGATGATGTCCGCCGAGGGCCAGACCGACCACTTCAAGGCCTCGGGCACGCTGCCCGCCGCCACCGAGGCGGTCGCGAGCGAAGAAGTCCAGTCGTACACCGACCCGTTCTTCGGCGACTCGAAGATCGGCGAGGTCATGGCCACCTCCGTCGAGCAGTTCCCGTCCTTCTACAACGGACCGGACACCACCCCCATCAACGGGGCACTCCTCAACACCCTCGTCGAGCTGGAGGCCGGCAACGTCACCTCCGACAAGGCGTGGTCGACCGCACTCGACACGGCCAAGCAGGCCATCGGCGGCTGATCGCCCCACCCACCCGAGCGGCCCGGCGCCTCGCGCGCCGGGCCCCTCCCCCCTTTCTCGACGGAGGTACTCCCGTGTCAACGGTGACAGCAGCACCACCCCGCAAGCAGCGCAAGCAGCCCAGCGCGCCGGTCCAGAAGGCCGCGCGGATCCGCAACTCCCTCTCGGAGCGGATCGCCCCCTACGCGTACGTCGCGCCCTTCTTCATCATCTTCATCGTCTTCGGGCTCTTCCCGCTCCTGTTCACGTTCTACGTCTCGCTCTTCGACTGGAACCCGATCGGCGAGCAGACCTTCGTCGGCATCGCGAACTTCCAGCAGCTCTTCGCCGACTCCCGGTTCTGGAACGCGCTGGTCAACACCTTCGGCATCTTCATCATCTCCACGGTGCCCCAGCTGCTGTTCGCCCTCTTCCTCGCGCACCTGCTGAACCACGCCCGCCTCCGCTGGGCGAACTTCTTCCGCATGGCGCTGCTGGTGCCGTACATCACCTCCGTCGCGGCGACCGCGATCGTGTTCGCGCAGATCTTCGACAAGAACTTCGGCCTGATCAACTGGTTCCTCGGCATCTTCGGACTGCCCTCGATCAACTTCCTCGCCACGAACTACGGCTCCTGGATCGTCATCTCGACGATGGTCTTCTGGCGCTGGTTCGGCTACAACACGCTCCTCTACCTGGCGGGCCTGCAGTCGCTGCCCCGCGAGATGTTCGAGGCGGCCTCCGTCGACGGCGCGTCCAGCTGGCAGCAGTTCCGCCACCTCACGATCCCGGCGCTGCGCCCGATCATCGTCTTCACCGTGATCATGTCGACCATCGGCGGTCTCCAGATCTTCACGGAGGCGCTCCTGGTGGCTCCCGAATCGGGCCTCACCTGCGGCGCCGGCCGGCAGTGCCAGACGCTGGCGCTCTTCCTCTACGAGCAGGGCTTCGGCCAGTTCAAGTTCGGCTACGGATCCGCCATCGGCGTCGTGCTGTTCGTGATCGTGGTCCTCGTCTCCCTCCTCAACTTCTACCTCTCCACCCGCACCCGGAAGGAGGCCGTCTGATGTCGGATGTGATCGACCAGGCCGTCCCGCAGACGCTGGCCCCCGCGGTCCAGAAGGCACAGCTGCCGAAGCGGCGCGGGAAGGGCGGCGGAGTCGGCTGGCCGACCTACGTCTTCCTCGTGATCGCGGTGCTCGTCTCGATCTTCCCGCTCTACTACATGTTCGTCGTGGCATCGGTCGGAGCGACCGCCGTCACGTCGATCCCGCCGCGCCTGTACCCGGGCACGAACTTCATGGCGATCGCCGAGAAGGTGTTCGACACCGTCCCGTTCATCGCCTCCATGCTGAACAGCCTCATCGTGTCGCTGAGCATCGCCGTCATCTCGGCGATCCTCTGCGCGATGGCCGGCTTCGCCTTCGCGAAGCTGCAGTTCCCGGGCCGCAACGTGCTGTTCCTGATCGTGCTGCTGACCATGACGGTGCCGGCGCAGCTGAGCATCATCCCGCAGTACCTGATCGTCTCGGCGCTCGACTGGGTCGACACCCTCCAGGCGATCATCGTGCCGGGCCTGGCCAGCGCCTTCGGCATCTTCTGGATGCGGCAGCACATGTCCACGACGGTCAGCGACGAGCTGATCCAGGCGGCCCGCATCGACGGCGCCAACTCGTGGCAGCTGTTCTGGCGCATCGCCTTCCCGGTGGTCCGCCCCGCGGCGTTCGTCCTCGGACTGATCACGTTCACCGCGGTCTGGAACGACTTCATGTGGCCGTTCATCGTCCTCAAGTCGCCGGAGCTGTTCACGGTGCAGATCGCGCTGAAGCAGCTGCAGGCCAACCGCTCGATCGACGTCGCCCTGGCGATGGGCGGATCGTTCATGGCCACCCTCCCGCTGCTGATCGCGTTCTTCTTCGTCGGCCGCCGGATGGTGTCCGGGATCATGGACGGGGCGTTCAAGGGCTGATGCACGACGCTTCCCCAGCACTGCCCGGGACGGACGCCGCGCGTCCTCCCGGGCGGGACTGGCGGGACCGCGCTCTGCCTCCGGCCGAGCGCGCCCGCCTCCTGACCCAGGAACTCACCCTCGAGGAGAAGGCGGCGCAGCTCGGCTCCGTCTGGCTCACCGACTCCGCCGACGACTTCGCTCCGAAGCTCGACGACGGGCCCGCCGCGGTCGGCGATCTCTTCACCGGCGGCCTCGGCCAGCTGACCCGCGTGTTCGGAACCGAGCCGGTGACCGTCGCGGAGGGCGTCCGCCGGCTCCGCGAGCTGCAGGAGCGCGTGGTCGCCGGCAGCCGCCTCGGCATCCCGGCCATCGCGCACGAGGAGTGCCTGACCGGCCTGGCCGCGTACGGCGCGACCGCGTTCCCCACTCCGCTGGCCTGGGCGGCCACCTTCCACGAGGAGCTCGTGGGCGAGATGGCGGAGGCGATCGGCTCGGACATGCGCGCTCTCGGCATCCACCAGGGCCTCGCCCCGGTCGTCGACGTCGTGAAGGACTATCGCTGGGGCCGCGTGGAGGAGACCCTCGGCGAGGACCCGTATCTGGTCTCGCAGCTCGGCGCCGCCTACGTGGCCGGGCTGGAGGGGACCGGTGTCGTCGCGACGCTGAAGCACTTCGCCGGGTACGCCGCCTCCCGCGGCGCCCGCAACCACGGCCCCGTGAGCATGGGGCCGCGCGAGCTCGCCGACACGGTGCTGCCTCCGTTCGAGGCCGCCCTGCGGCACGGCGGCGCCCGCAGCGTGATGACCTCGTACACCGACATCGACGGCGTGCCCAGCAGCGCCAGCCGGCACCTGCTGACGACGCTGCTCCGCGACCGCTGGGGCTTCGAGGGCACGGTCGTCGCCGACTACTGGGCGGTGCCGTTCCTCCAGGCCATGCACCACGTCGCGGTCGACGCGGCCGACGCGGGGCGCCTGGCGCTGCACGCCGGGGTCGACGTCGAGCTGCCGCAGACGGCCGCGTACGGCGAGCTGCCGCGCCTGATCCGCGAGGGAGTCGTCGACGAGGCCGACCTCGACCGCTCCGTCGTCAGGCACCTGCGCCACAAGTTCGAGGCGGGCCTGCTCGACGGCGGCCCGCTGGTGCCCGAGGGGGCCGAGGAGGTCGACCTCGACAGCGCCCGCAACCGCGCGATCTCGGCGCGGATCGCGGAGGAGTCGGTCGTGCTGCTGCGCGACGAGGACGTCGCGGGGCTGCTGTCCTCCGGCTCGCTCGCCGTCGTGGGACCGGCCGCGGACCAGTTCCGCAGCCTGGTCGGCTGCTACGCGTTCCCCAACCACGTGCTCTCCAAGCACCCCGGGCACGATCTCGGCCTGTCGATCCCGACGGTGCTGACGGCGCTGCAGGAGGAGTTCGGCTCGTCGCGCGTGCGCTTCGCGGAGGGCGGCTCGATCACCTCCGCGTCGACCGACGGCGTGCAGGAGGCGGTGGACCTCGTGCGCGGCTCCGACGCGGCGGTCGTCGTGGTCGGCGACATCGCCGGGCTCTTCGGCGACGGCACCTCGGGTGAGGGCTGCGACGCGGCCGACCTCCGCCTCCCCGGAGCGCAGGAGCCGCTGGTGACGGCCGTGCTCGAGACCGGCGTGCCCACCGTGGTGGTCGTCCTCTCGGGCCGGCCCTACGCGCTCGGGGCGTTCGGAGCGGCGCGCGGACTCGTGCAGGCGTTCTTCCCGGGAGCGGACGGGGCGGCCGCGGTCGCAGGCGTCCTCTCGGGCCGTGTGGCTCCGACCGGGCGCCTGCCCGTGCAGATCCCGCGGCTCCCGTCCGCGTCGACCACGTACCTGCAGCCGTCGCTCGGGCTCTCGAACCCCGGGATCACGGCGCTGGACGCGACTCCGCTCTACCCGTTCGGCTACGGGCTGACCCGCGGCTCCGTCAGCTACCTAGGGCTGGCGACGGCTGCGGAGCTGCCGGTCGGCGGATCGCTCGACGTGGCGGTGTCGCTCCGGAACGACGGCGCCGACACGGTCGAGGTGGTGCAGCTCTACGCGGGCTACCCGACCTCGGCGGTGGTGCGGCCGGTCGCGCAGCTGATCGGCTTCGCGCGCGTGCCGATCGCGGTGGGCGAGACGCTGACGGTGCACTTCCACGTCGACGCGGCACGGCTCGCGGTGACGGGGGAGGACGGCCGCCTCGCCGTGGACCCGGGGCCCCTGCGGCTGACGGCCGGCGCCTCGGCGGCGGACGCGGCGGTGACGGCGGAGGTGTCGATCACGGGGGAGCGGCGGCTGCTCGCCGAGCGGGCGCTGCGGACGCCCTGGTCGGTGGCGCGGGACTGAGCGGTCGGCGCCTCAGGGGGGAGGCGCCGGCCGCTCGCGGGGGCGCGCCGGCGGTGCCGACGGTGCCGGCCTGCGAGTCCGCGGAAGTCGCGGTGCTCGCGCGCGAGCCCTGCGACTTCGGCGGTTCTGCGGGATCGGCGTGGTCGGCGGCCGGGAGCGCGACGGACGCGTAGCACCGGAGGCGCACAGCGCAAGGGGCCCGCGCGAGCCGGGGGCCCGGCCTAGCGTGGAAGGAGCGGCGCCGCCGGTGGCGGGCCGCGGAGAAGACCGATGCAGAGGAGAGTCATGCCCGCCCTGACCGACACGTTCACGCTGTCCAACGGAGTCGCCATCCCGAAGATCGGGTTCGGCACCTGGCAGATCCCCGACGGCCCCGAGGCCTACGACGCGACGACCGCCGCGCTCGAGGCGGGCTACCGCCACATCGACACCGCCCGCGCCTACGGCAACGAGGCGAGCGTCGCCCGAGCCCTGCGCGACAGCGGCGTCCCGCGTGACGAGGTGTTCATCACCACCAAGCTCCCGGCCGAGGTGAAGGACTACGAGGGCGCGAAGGCGAGCTTCGAGACCACCATGGCGGCGCTCGAGCTCGACCACGTCGACCTGTACCTCATCCACGCGCCGTGGCCCTGGCAGGACATGGGCTCCGACCACCGCGAGGGCAACATCGCGGCGTGGAAGGCGATGGAGGAGATCCTCGAGGCCGGCCGCTCGCGCGCCATCGGCGTCTCGAACTTCCAGGTCGCCGATCTGGAGTCGCTGATCGCGGCGACGGACGTGGTGCCGCACGCCAACCAGATCCGCTGGTTCGTCGGCAACACCCAGGACGAGACGACCGCGTACTGCAAGGAGCACGGCATCCTCGTGGAGGGCTACTCGCCGCTCGCGACGGGCGGCCTGCTCGACAACTCCGACATCGGGGAGATCGCCGCGAAGTACGACAAGTCGGTGGCGCAGCTCTGCATCCGCTACCTGCTCGAGAAGGACGTGCTGCCGCTGCCGAAGTCGACGACGCCCTCGCGCATCGTCGAGAACGCCGACGTCGACTTCGAGATCTCGTCCGAGGACCTCGCGCACCTCGACTCGCTCGTCGACACGGAGTCCTGACCCGCGGTCTCCCGCTCCTGACCGTCCGGAGGTCGTCGCACTCGAGCGCGAGTGCGACGGCCTCCGTCGTCTCGGCGCGTCCGGCGTCGCCGTCGCTCGCGAGTGCGCAGAAGTCGTCGCAGTCGACGTCGAGTGCGACGACTCCTGGCTTCTCGCAGGATCCCTCCCGACCGCGGTCTCGCGAGTGTGCAGGAGTTGTCGCAGTGGGCGTCGAGTGCGACAACTCCTGGAGTGTCGGGGTGGTCGGCGGAGGAGCGACGGGCGTCCGGGATCCCGAGCCCCGCCGCGAGTGTGCAGGAGTTGTCGCAGTGGGCGTCGAGTGCGACAACTCCTGGCTTCTCGGCAGGGCAGGGCAGGGCACGGCGGGCGGGGCCGGCCCGCCCGGCCCGTCCGCCCGCCCGGCCGGCGCCTGCGCGTCAGGCCAGGCGCAGCAGGCGGCAGCCGTGCGGCTCGAGCTCGAGCTCGACGGCGCCGCCGATGATCGGCAGCTCGGCGCCGCTCCACACGTCGACGGCCGAGGTCGCGCCGGAGCAGCCCAGGTCGGCCAGGTGGGCGGAGTAGGACCGCGCGGACGAGCCCAGCCAGAACACTCCGCGCCACTGCTCGTCGCCGCGCCACGCCGACCACACCACCAGGTCGCCGTCGCGGACGATCTCGCGGCTGCCGTCGCTGCCGAGCAGCGCGAGGACGTCGCCGTTCGTCAGCAGCGCCAGGGTGTCGGCGGGCGTGTCCGGGAGGTGCCCGCCCATCATCAGCGGCGAGCGGAGCAGGCACCACAGCGTCACGAGCGTCCGCTGCTCCGCGGGCGTGAACCGCGAGAGCCGGTCCTCGCCCACGTGGGCGCGCACCCCGATCCGCCCGAGCGGCAGCATGTCGGCGTCGGCCCAGGCGCCGGGGCGCTGGTGCGGAGCCCAGCGCGCGGCCCGCTGGAACTGCTCGTGCAGGTGCGCCCAGTCGTCCCAGAAGTCGTCCGAGATCCGCCACATCTGCGCGCTCGAGCGCAGCAGGTCGAGGTTCTCCAGAGAGAGCTGCTTGCCGGGGGAGAGGCTCAGCACCATCGGCCGGCCGGTCGCGTCGATCGCGCGGGAGATCGCGGCGATCTCCTCCGCCTGGATCGGCGGGTAGAGCACGTCGTCGAGCTTCACGAAGTCGACGCCCCACGAGGCCAGCTGCGCCATCACGGAGTCGTAGTACTGCTGCGCGCCGGGCACGCTCATGTCGACGCCGTAGTCGTCGGGGTTCCACGGGCAGACGTCGCCGCGGTCGGCGATGTCGGCGCAGGTCGCCTCCGACCCGAGCACCGGCAGGCCGAGCTCGGCCGCCCGCCGGGGGACGCCCCGCATCAGGTGCACGCCGAAGCGGAGGCCGAGAGCGTGCACGCGCGCGGCCAGCGCCGTGAATCCGCCCGTCGCCGCGGACGGGAAGCGGCCGACAGCGGGCTGCGGGCGGCCCCAGTCGTCGAGCACCGGCTCCGAGACGTCCTGGTAGTCGCTCGTGCCGGGGTCGGGCTCGTACCACTGGATGTCGACGACGACCGTGTCCCAGCCGTGCGGCAGGAGGTGCTCGGCGAGGTACTCGGCGTTCGCGAGCACCTCCTCCTCCGTCACCGAGGCGCCGAAGCAGTCCCAGCTGTTCCAGCCCATCGGCGGGCGGCGGGCGGCCTCCGTGCGCGCGGCGATCACGCGAGCTCCAGCGTCACGGTCGCGAAGGAGTGCGGGGGCAGCGTGACGCGGAGGCCTGTCGCCGTGGTCTCGACGCCCTCGAGGGTCACGGGGCTCACCTCGTCGGCGGCACCGGGGCGGTTGTGCGCGTCGGGCCGGTCGGCGGTCAGGAGGCGGCCGGTCGCGCCGGTCACGGTCCCGCCGCGGAAGTCGAGGGCGATCTCGAGCGGCTCCTGCAGGTCGACGTTGGTCAGCGAGACCAGGACGCGACCGTCCTTCGTGGAGGCGGAGGCGGAGGAGACGGGGATCTCTCGGCCGTCGACCGCGTGCGTCGGGCCGGCGACCGTGGTCGGCAGCACCGTCGCGTCGTGGTGCCCCTTGTTCATCTCGAACACGTGGTACGTCGGCGTGCGGACCATCTCGCCGCCGTCCGGGTCGGTCAGCAGCATCGCCTGCAGCACGTTCACCGTCTGCGCGATGTTCGCCATCGTCAGGCGGTCCGCGAAGCCGTGGAAGACGTCGAAGTGCCAGGCCGCGACCATCGCGTCGCGGACGGTGTTCTGCTGGAAGAGGAAGCCCGGGTGGGTCCCCGGCTCCACGTCCCACCAGGTGCCCCACTCGTCGAGCACCATCCCGTACTTCTTCTCGGGGTCGTGGACGTCCATCACCGCGGCGTGCGAGCGGAGCAGCTCCTCGATCCCCTGCGCGGCCACGATCGTGCTCCAGTAGGTGTCGGCGTCGAAGTCGGTCGCGCTGCCTTTCGCGTGCCAGCTGCCGCCGATCGTGTAGTAGTGCACCGAGACCGACTCCCACGGCACGGAGGAGAAGGGGTGCCCCTCGATCTCGGGGATCACCTCCATCAGCGTCTGCGTCCAGTGGGTGTCGGCGCCGTCGGCTCCGGCGGCCACGCGGTAGAGCGGAGTGTCGTTGCCGCTCTGCACGAAGGTCCCGAACTGCCGCGCCAGGTCGGCGTAGGCGCCGGCGCGCATGTTGCCGCCGCAGCCCCAGGTCTCGTTGCCGAGCCCCCAGAAGCGGACGGTCCACGGCTCCTCCCGGCCGTGGGAGCGGCGCAGGTCGGCCATCGGCGACTTCCCCGCGCCGGTGAGGTACTCGGCCCAGTCCGCCATCTCCTGCACCGTCCCGGAGCCGATGTTGCCGGAGATGTAGGCGTCGGCGCCGAGCAGCTCGCAGAGCGCCATGAACTCGTGGGTGCCGAAGGAGTTGTCCTCCGCGACTCCGCCCCACTGCGTGTTGATCAGGCCGGGCCGCTCCTCGCGGGGGCCGATGCCGTTGGTCCAGTGGTAGCGGTCGGCGAAGCAGCCGCCGGGCCAGCGGAGGTTCGGGATGTCGAGCGCGCGGAGGGCCTCGACGACGTCCAGGCGGATCCCGCCCTCGTTCGGGACGGGCGAGTCCTCGCCGACCCAGAAGCCGTCGTAGATGCACCGGCCGAGGTGCTCGGCGAAGTGGCCGTAGAGGTGGCGGCTGATGGTGGCGCCGGGGCGGTCGAGGTCGACGGTGACGGTGCTGAGCACGGAGGACTCCAGTGTTCTCGGGGGTGGTCGGGGGTGGTCGGGTGCGGGGTCGCGTCAGGCGACGCGGACGAGCCGCAGCACGACCACCCGGTCGGGGTGGAACGCGAGCAGGTCGAGGCCCGCCTCGAGCAGCAGGCTGCCGGAGTAGGAGGGCGCCTCCTCCGCGCTGTCCAGCGGCACGGTCGCCTCCAGCCAGCGCGGGCTGAGCCACCAGGGGCCGAGCGACTCGGGGCGCGCCGCCTCGATGCGGTAGCGCGCCTCGGGCAGGAGGCCCGGGAGGCGCATCCGGTGGCGGGTGTCGGCCGAGAGGACGGGCGTCATCAGCGTGTAGAGCGCCTCGGAGCCGTCGGGCGCGACCACGCCGCGCAGGGTCGGCGAGTCGGGGTCGACGTCGCCGTCGCCGACCACGCGGCCGGTCGCGATCAGCTCCCGGTGCTCGCGGTAGGCGGCGATCCAGCGGCCGAGCACGGCGGAGTCGCCCTCGCTCAGCTCGCGCAGGTCCCACTCCACGCCGAAGTGGCCGAGGAACGCGGTGGCGCAGCGGGTGTGCAGGTCGCTGGTGCGGCCGGTGACGGAGGAGACCTCCGAGGCGACGTGGGAGCCCAGCATCTCCGGCGGCACGAGCAGGCCGGTCCAGCGGAGCATCCGGGTGCGGTCGAGCGGGTCGTGGTTGTCGGAGGTGTGCACGCGGTCGGTGCGCTCCAGGATCCCGAGGTCGACCCGTCCGCCGCCCGAGGCGCAGCTCTCGATCTCGAGCGCGGGGTGCCGGGCGCGCAGCTCGTCCATCAGTCGGTAGACCGCGAGGGTCTGCTCGTGCACGGCGGGCGCTCCGGAGGCGGGGTGGCCGGCATCGATCAGGTCGCGGTTGTGGTCCCACTTCAGGTAGGCCACGTCGAGGTCGCGGATCAGGGTGTCGAGGGCCTCGAGGATGTGCGCGAAGGCGTCGGGGTTCGTGAGGTCGAGCACCTGCTGGAAGCGCCAGCGGGCGGGGAGCTCGGAGGCGCGGGCGCGCAGGATCCAGTCGGGGTGGGCGCGCGCGAGGTCGGAGTCCTCGTTGATCATCTCGGGCTCGACCCAGAGGCCGAACTCCATGCCGAGCCCGCGCACGTGGTCGGCGAGCGGGGAGAGCCCGTCGGGCCACTTCCCGGGGTCGGCCGTCCAGTCGCCGAGGCCGGCGCGGTCGTCCGAGCGGCCGAGGAACCAGCCGTCGTCGAGCACGTACCGCTCGACGCCGAGAGCGGCCGCACGGTCGGCGAGCTCGCTGAGCGTGGCGAGGTCCTGGTCGAAGTAGACCGCCTCCCACACGTTGAGCGTGACGGGGCGCGGGCGGAGGGAGGAGCGCGAGCGGGCGCGGAGGAACGCGTGGTACCGCGCGGCCGCGTCGTCGAGCCCGGTGCCGACGCTGCCGTAGATCCAGGGGGAGCTGTAGCTCTCGCCGGTCGCCAGGCGGACCTCGCCGGGGAGCAGCAGCTCGCCGCCCCGGAACGCGAGGTGGGCGTCGGTCCGCTCGACGGCGTGCTCGTGGTCGCCGCCGATGCCGACGTGGCAGAGCCAGACCCGGCCGGAGCGGGCGTCGAAGCCCGGGGTGCCGACCGCGACGACCGTGGTCGCGTCGAGCCCGGTGCGCCCGCGGCGGGAGGAGCGCGAGTGGGTGCCCATGGCGACGGGGTGGCGCTGCGGGATCTTCTCGGTGCCCCAGCGGCCGGCGAAGTCCAGGATCTCGCGGGCCTCGGTCGGGATCCGCAGTGCCGGGTCGACGCCGATCACCTCGAGGACACCGGGGGCGGTGCTGCGGACGGTCGCGCGGGTCCTGAGCAGTCCGGCGGGTGAGAGATCGATCTCCAGAACGACCCCGATCCCCGCCTCCTCGTCGCGCGCCTCCACGGTGATCAGCGCGCTGCCGCACTGCACGACGGCCCCCTCCGGGACCTCCCGCCCGTCGACCGAGACGCCGGTGACGACGAGGCGGGGCGACCATCCGGCGCCTCCGCGATGCACCCGCAGACCCGGGAGACCCGACCAGCCGAAGGAGTGCTCGGGGAGGACCGAGGGCTCGTAGGGCACGTCGGAATCCCCGTCAATCCCTGTGCGGACAGGGGTTCCGGCGTATTCCATCAGATCGTCGTCGCTCGCCCGGAGCAGCGGGCCCCAGTGGGTCAGCACGGGGAGCGCGCCTCCCGTCTGGGTGAGGAGGACGGAGACGTCAGCGGCGACGGCATGGATCACCCGGGGCGGATTCATAACGACATTCCTACCGTCTCTCCCGGGCTGAGTACAGTGAGAGATCGATCTCGATCAACGACGAGGAGCTCCCGAATGCCGACCCCTCCCACCCTCCAGGGCACCCGCCTCGAGCACGGTCTCCTCGACGCCCGGCGCCGGCTCAACCGCGCCTACCTCGTCTCGCTCGAGGACGACGCCCTGCTGCAGAACTTCCTCCTCGAGGCCGGCATCGGCGACCAGGACTGGCACCTGCAGCCCTCGCTCGGCACTCCGGAGTCGCGCGGCGCGGCCCGGCACTGGGGCTGGGAGACGCCGGGCGGGGCGCTGCGCGGGCACTTCCTCGGCCACTGGCTCTCGGCCGCCGCGCGCGAGACCGCGGTCACCGGGGATCCGCTCCTCGGCGTGAAGCTGCAGGCGGTCCTCGACGGGCTGGAGCGCTGCCAGGAGGAGAACGGCGACGGCTGGATCTGGGCGATCCCGCCCCGCTTCCTCCGGCGCCTGGCCGAGGGCAGGCCGATCTGGGCGCCGCAGTACGCGATGCACAAGCTGCTGATGGGCCTCGTCGACGTGCACCGCGACCTCATCGACGAGCGGGCTCTCCGCCTCGCGCGGAACGCGACCGCGCCTCTTCTGGAGTGGGTGCGCGGCTTCGACGACGACGCGTTCCAGCGGATCATGGAGGTCGAGACGGGCGGGATGCTCGAGGTCTGGGCCGACCTGCTCGCGATCACCGGCGACCCGGTCTACTCCGAGCTGCTGGAGCGCTACTACCGCCGTTCCCTCTTCGACGGACTGCTCGAGGGGCGCGACGTGCTGACCAACATGCACGCCAACACCACGATCCCCGAGGTGCTGGGCGCCGCGCGCGCCTACGAGGTCACCGGCGACGAGCGCTGGCGGCGGATCGTGGAGGAGTACTGGCGCCAGGCGGTCACCGCCCGCGGCACCTTCTGCACCGGCGGTCAGACCTCGGGCGAGATCTGGACGCCGCCGTTCGAGTTCGCCGCCCGCCGCGGCGAGAAGACGCAGGAGCACTGCACGGTCTACAACATGATCCGGCTGGCCGACGTGCTGCTCCGCTGGACCGGCGAGCTCGCCTACGCCGACTACATCGAGCGGAACCTGGTCAACGGGATCCTCGCCCAGCAGCACCCGCGGACCGGGATGGTCGCCTACTTCCTGCCGCTCGAGGGCGGCGCGGCGAAGAACTGGGGCACGCCGACCGAGGACTTCTGGTGCTGCCACGGCACGCTCGTGCAGGCGCACACCCGCCACTCCGACCTGGTCTTCTACCCGGACGAGGAGGGGGTGACCATCGCGCAGCACGTCGACGCGAGCACCCGCGTGACGCTCGAGGGTGCGGAGACGGCCGTGCGGGTCGAGGTGCTCGACAACGCCGGCTACGTGGGCCCGGACGCGAACGCGGGGGAGGCGGGCGACACGCGCCGGCCGACCGCGACCCGGGTGCGCGTCGAGGTGTCGGGAGCCGCGCTGAGGGTGCGGGTGCGCATCCCGGAGTGGATCGCGGACGAGCCGCACGTGGCCGGCGACACCGAGCGGGTGGGCCGCGGCGAGGACGTGCTCGTGATCGAGCACCCGGGCGGAGCGACGAGTGTGGACTTCGCGTTCCCCTTCGAGCTGCGGACCGTGCCGATCCCGGACGAGCCGGGGACGGTCGCCTTCGTCGAGGGCGCCACGGTGCTCGCCGGGCTGGTCGACCGCGAGGTCGCGCTCCGCGGCTCCCTCGACGACGCCGCCTCCCTCCTGGCGCCGGACAACGAGCGGCAGTGGACGCAGTGGCTGCGCGGGTACCGCACGATCGGGCAGTCCGCGTCGATCCGCTTCCGCCCGGTGCACGAGATCGGGGACGAGCGGTTCTCCGTGTACTTCCCGATCCTGCCGGATCCGACCCGGCCGGAGGCGACCCGGCCGGACACGACCCGGCCGGAGGCGACCCGGCCGGAGGCGACCCGGCCGGACACGACCCGGCCGGAGGCGACCCGGCCGGACACGACGTCGCCGGTCCGCGAGGGCCGGAGCCGATGAACAGGAGCCCCATGACCCAGCTCGGCCGATCCGCGTGACCCGCGCCACCGCCGCCCGCGCCGTCCCCTCGGCGCGCATCCTGCTCCCGATCTTCGCGATGCTGGTCGGCTTCGGGCCCCTCACCATCGACCTCGTCCTCCCGTTCCTGCCCTCGCTCGGCGCCGACCTCGAGATCTCGGCCGCCTCGGCGCAGCTCGTCGTGACCGGCGCCACCTTCGGCTTCGCAGCCGGCCAGCTCTTCTCCGGACCGCTCAGCGACGCGGTCGGCCGGCGCTGGCCGCTCGGGATCTCGGCGGGCCTGCACATCGCGGCGAGCCTGGTCGCGGCGAGCACCACCGAGACCGCGGTGCTGATGCCCGCGCGGTTCGTGCAGGGAGCGGCCTGCACCGCGGCCGGAGTGGTGGTCGTCGCCATCGTGCGCGACCTCTACAGCGGCAAGCGGCTGGTGACGATGCTCGCGAATCTGGCGGTCATCACGAGCGTCTTCCCGATCCTGGTGCCCTCGCTCGGCGCGCAGCTGACCAAGGTGCTCGACTGGCGCGGCTCCTTCCTGGTCGTCGCGGTCTGGGGAGCCGTCGCGACCGCGATCGCGCTGCTCGTGCTGCCCGAGACGCTCCCGCCCGAGAAGCGGCACCAGGGCGGACTGCTGCCCTCTCTCCGCAACTCCTTCGGGCTGCTGCGCCGGCCGCGGATCCTGGCGCTCGCCGCAGCGTCGGCCGCCGGCTGGTCGGTGGGCTTCGGCTGCCTGGCGACGGCGCCGTACCTCTACACGAACGTGTTCCGGGTGAACGCCGACGGCTACGGGCTGCTCTTCCTCGCCACGTCGCTGATCACGATCGCCGTCGGCCAGACGACGGGCCGCGTGCTGATCCCGCGCTTCGGCGCCCGCTGGGCGATGACCGCCTCCGCGATCGTGACCGCCCTGGGCTCGGTCGTGCTGATCGTGCTGTCGCTCTCCGGCGACCAGCCGCTCCTGGTGATCGTGGGAGCCCTGACCTTCGCGCTCGCCGGCCGCTCGCTGGGCGCGCCCGCCGTGCAGTTCCTCTCGCTGCAGGGTCCGTCACGGGAGGCGGCGAGCGTCACGGCGATCCTCGGCACGGTGAGCTTCACCGCGGCCGGGCTGGTCATGCCGGTGATGGGCGGATTCGCGGAGGTGTCGCTGGTTCCGTTCGCGATCCTCATCATGGCGGCGGCCGTGATCGAGGGCGTGGTGGCGGTGCTGTTCCGGTCGCGGCGCTTCGCCGCCGACGGCGAGGCGGACGGGCGCGGCGAGGCTGCCGTGGGCCCCGTTCCGCGTTCCGAGACAGAGCTCGACGCGGCACCGGGGTCCTGAACCCGCCGTCCGACGCCGAGCGCGCCGCCCCTGCTCCCGCGACGACTCAAGAGTCGTCGCACTCGACGCCGAGTGCGACGACTTCTGCCCTCTCGCGGCCGCGCGCTCGGCGCCGGCGGCTCCGGGGGCCGCGACTGTCCAGGAGTTGTCGCAGTGGGCGCCGAGTGCGACAACTCCTGGATACTCGCGGCGGGCGCTGAGGGCGGGCGCTAGGGCAGGGCGCGCAGGGCGCGGCCCCGGCGGGCCCGCACGCGCGGCAGCTCAGCCGGCGGACCACTCCAGCTCGAGGCGTACCGGCTCGGAGCCGAAGGCCACACTGCCGTCGAGCACGGCGGAGCCGTCGACGCGCAGGACGGCCGCGCGGCCGGCCGTGACGCGCGTCCCTGCAGCGGGCGCCAGCCACTCCGCCCCGGCGACCCGCCGGACCGTCGCGACGGCGCGGCCCGGCTCCCACGAGAGCTCGTCCACGATCAGCCCGCCGCGGGCGCGCAGCCCCGTCACGGAGCCGCGCGGCCAGGCCGCGGGCAGCGCCGGCAGCACGGTCAGCGAGTCGGCCGTCGATCCGAGCAGCATGGCCGCGACCAGGCCCGGCAGCCCGCCGCTCGCGTCGAGGTTGAAGATGCGGCCCGCGTCGTGGCGGGTCGTCAGCGCCGGCGACCAGTGGTCGACCGCCAGCCACTCCGCGCACACCAGCGCCGACTCCGCGTCGCCGAGCACCGCCGCGGCGACGCCGACCTGCACGAGGCCGAACGCCATCTCCATCCGGCCGGGGGGCGCGGTGGGGGCCTCGGCCCGCCATGCGATCTTCGCCCGCACGGTCGCCAGCGCCGCGGCCCGGAGGCGCTCGTCGCCCGCGACCGCCGCGTCGGGCTCGTACCAGAGCGGGTACAGCTGCGAGGCGTGCCGGTGCGCGATCTCCTCGCCCCAGCGCGGATCGATCCACTCGGCGAGCGTGCCGTCCTCGGCCACGCGGTAGCCGGGCAGGTCGGCCACCACCTGCGACCAGCGGCCGTCGAGGGAGTCGTCGCCGCGGGCGCGTCCGAGCAGCGCGGTCGCGCGGGCAGCGTCGCGGAGGACCGCCACGTCCATCGTCGCGTCGACCGCCGTCGGCACCCGCTCCCCGCCGGGGGTGTTCTCGGGGGAGTAGGAGGGGACGATCCGCCGCACCCCGTCGACGACCACCGTCGCGGTCTCGGCGAAGCGCAGGACGCCCTCGGCCAGCTCCCACAGGCGGTCGTCGACGATCGAGCGGTCGCCGGTCGCGGCGACCACGTCGGCGGCGAGGCGCAGCACCCAGCCGCCGCAGCCGGTCCAGAAGAGGTGCGGGTAGTGCTCCGAGAAGTGGTCGGCGCGGCCGTGGGTCGACATCCGCGACGGGAGGAGCATCCCCTCGGCCCCGTAGACGAGGCGCGCGTTGTCGCGGTAGTCGTCGAGGTGCGGGAGGACCAGCTCGAGCAGCGAGAGCACGAGCTCGGGGGTGCCGGTCGGGATCATGCCCGCCATCGCGCCGTTCTGGACGTTGCCGTTCAGCGTGTAGTCGGCCGACCACGCCGGCCGCCAGGTCCCCTGCCAGACGCCCTGCAGCGTCGGCGGCAGCTCGCCGGTGGACGCGACGATGTTCGCCCGGCCGCTCAGCCAGGCCAGCTCGACCACGCGGCGGCGGGCGCCCGCGTCGCCGGAACGGGCGGCGTCCCACAGGTCCTCGGTCAGCTCCGCGTCGGAGGCGCCGTCGAGGTCGAGCACGGAGGCGCCGACCAGCCGGCCGTGCCCCTCGCGCTGGGCGTCGCGCAGCTCCTCCCACGAGAGGTCGGCGGAGGCGTCGGGAGCCGCGCCGATCGCGACGTCCAGCCGCAGCACGCGGGCGACCCCCGCGGAGAGCTCCACGTCCGAGACGGCGGCGCCCCCGGCCACGCGCCACGTCGCTCCGCTCGTCGCCCGCGTCACGACGCGGATCGCCGTCGGACCCTCGCCCGCCTCGGCGGTGAGCACCCCGGAGGAGCCGCCCTCGACGTGCGACGAGACCACGGCCGAGGCGTCGGGCACGCCGGTGTCGAACGACGTCGCCTCGCCGGCTCCGAGCGCGAGCTCGACGGTGACGACGGTGTCCGCGGAGGACTCCAGAGCCAGCCGGACGCCCTCGCCGCCGTGCGGGGCGAGCAGGCGCACGGCGTGGCGGCCGCCGTTCTCGTCGGTCCACTCCACCGCGGTCTCGCCGCCGAGCGGATCGATCAGGCGGATCGCCGAGGCGACGCCGCCGGGGGTGCGCAGCGAGACGGTCGCGCAGAGGCCGAGCGGGTCGGTCCAGATCAGGCCGCCGTCGTAGCCGCTGTCGCGGGCGGCGCGGGCGAGCAGGGCCGTGCCGGTGTCGGAGTCGCCGGCCAGCAGGGCGCCGCGCAGCTCGTCGCGGACACCGGCGAGGTCGGGTGCGTCGGGGCGCGGATTGACGGGGAGGAACCAGCGCTCGTGGGCGAGCGGGACGGTCAGGAAGTCGGCGGGGCCGTGCGCGACGGCGCCGACGCGGCCGCTGCCGACGATCAGGCCGTCCTCCCATGTCGGGGCGGGAGTGGCGGTGGTGAGGGCGGCGCGCGACGATGCGCGGTCGATCGATCGGATGATCGTTCCTTCCGTCAGGGTGCTCCTGATATGTTGCGTGGAACTTCAAATTAGCCGCCAGGGCACCCGGAGGGCCAACCCGGGCGGCGACTCGAGTGAGGACACCGCGATGACGCGACCGATCACCCTGTTCACCGGCCAGTGGGCCGACCTCCCGTTCGAGGAGGTGGCGCGCCTCGCGGGGGAGTGGGGCTACGACGGCCTCGAGATCGCGTGCTGGGGCGACCACATCGACGTGGCGCGCTGGGACGACGCGGAGTACGTGCAGAGCCGGAAGGACGTGCTCGCCGCGAACGGCCTGCAGGTGTTCGCGATCTCGAACCACCTCACCGGCCAGGCGGTCTGCGACGACCCGATCGACGAGCGACACCGCGACATCCTCAGCGACCGCGTCTGGGGCGACGGCGACCCCGAGGGCGTCCGGCAGCGCGCCGCCCAGGACCTCAAGGACACCGCCCGCTTCGCCGCCGCGCTCGGCGTGACGCAGGTCAACGGCTTCTCCGGCTCGTCGATCTGGAAGGGCGTGGCCATGTTCCCGCCCGCCTCCGACGAGTGGATCGCCGCCGGATACCAGGACTTCGCGGACCGCTGGAACCCGATCCTCGACGTCTTCGAGGAGGTCGGCGTCCGCTACGCGCTCGAGGTGCACCCGAGCGAGATCGCCTACGACTACTGGACCGCCCAGCGGACCCTCGAGGCGATCGGCCACCGCGCCTCGTTCGGCTTCAACTTCGACCCGTCGCACTTCGTCTGGCAGCAGCTCGACAGCGTCGCGTTCGTGCTCGACTTCGCCGACCACATCTTCCACGTGCACGTGAAGGAGTCGGTCACCAACCTCGACGGCCGCAACGGCGTCCTCGGCTCGCACCTGCCGTGGGCGAACCCGCGCCGCGGCTGGACCTTCGTCTCGACCGGGCACGGCGCCGTCCCGTGGGAGCCGGTGTTCCGCGCGCTCAACGCGATCGGCTACACCGGTCCGACCAGCGTCGAGTGGGAGGACGCCGGCATGGATCGCCTCGACGGCGCCCCGGAGGCCCTGGCCTTCGTGCGGAAGCTCAACGCGATCACGCCGCCGGCCGACGCCTTCGACGCGGCGTTCTCGACCTCGCGCGACTGACCGCCCGCCGGCGCCCCTGCGTCTCGGAGGCCGGGAGGACCGACCGCCCGGGAGCGCCGTCCGGGCTCCCCGGCCTCCATCGTGCCGCGAGCGCGTCCGCAACCGAGGTCGGGATGCTGTATCGGGCGCCGAACGGGCCGGAGAGGGCGATCCGCCCTCGATTGCTGACGCGATCCGTCTCGGACTCGGCGGCAGGCCCCCGGCGCCGACCGGGCGGCCTGCCGGGAACGACGGAACGGCCGGCCCCCGCAGGGAGCCGGCCGTTCCGTTCTCGCAGGATCTACAGGCCCTGGGAGAGGCGGTAGTACGCCGCGTTCGAGCGGATGTCGGCCTCGAAGCCGCGCAGGGTGGTCGACTCGTCGATCACCAGGAGCTCGACGCCGGCGATGCGGGCGAAGTCCTCCCACGCCTCCAGGCCGATCTGCGTCGTCATCACCGTGTGGTGCGCGGCACCGGCGGTGATCCAGGCGGCGGCGCTGGTGCCGAAGTCCGGGGCGGGCTGCCAGACGGCGCGGCCGACGGGCAGGTGCGGCAGCGTCTGAGGCGGCTCGACGTTCTGCACCTTGTTCGCGACCAGGCGGAAGCGCTCGCGGACGTCGCTCAGGGCGACCACCACGGCGGGACCGGCGTCGGCGGTGAAGACCAGGCGCACCGGGTCCTCGCGGCCGCCGATGCCCAGCGGGTGGATCTCGAGCGAGGCGCGCTTCGACGACAGGGACGGCGACACCTCGAGCATGTGCGCGCCGAGGATGAGCTCCTCGCCGGGCGTCATGTCGTAGGTGTAGTCCTCCATCAGGCTGGTGCCGCCGGGGAGGCCGGCGCCCATGACGGCGGCGATGCGGATGAGGACGGCAGTCTTCCAGTCGCCCTCTCCGCCGAAGCCGTAGCCGTCGGCCATGAGGCGCTGCACGGCGAGGCCGGGGAGCTGGCGGAGCCCGCCGAGGTCCTCGAAGCTGTCGGTGAACGCCTCGAAGCCGCCCTCCTCCAGGAACGAGCGCAGGCCGATCTCGACCGCGGCGCCGTAGCGAAGCGACTCGTGGCGCTCGCCGCCGGGGAGCAGCTCGGGAACCACGTCGTAGCTCTCGAGGTACTCGGCGACGAGGGCGTCGATCTGCTCGGAGGTCGCGGCGTCGACGCGCTCGACGAGCTCGTTCACACCCCAGGTGTTGACGCTGACGCCGAGGCGGATCTCGGCCTCGGTCTTGTCGCCCTCTGTGACGGCGACGTTGCGCATGTTGTCGCCGAAGCGGGCGACCTTCATGCTCTGCGAAGCGGACCAGCCGGCGGCCGCGCGCGACCAGGTGCCGATGGCCTCGGTGACGCGGGCGTCGCTCGCGTGGCCGACGACCGTCTTCCGGGGCACGCTCATCCGGCTGAGGATGTAGCCGTGCTCGCGGTCGCCGTGCGCGGCCTGGTTGAGGTTCATGAAGTCGAAGTCGATGTCCTGCCACGGCAGGGCGACGTTCGCCTGGGTGTGGAAGTGCAGCAGCGGCTTGGCGAGCGCGTCGAAGCCGTGGATCCACATCTTCGAGGGGCTGAAGGTGTGCATCCAGGTGATGACGCCCACGACGGAGTCGTCGGAGTTCGCCTCGATCATGGTGCGGCGGATGGCGTCGGAGCTCTTCAGCACCGGCTTCCACTCGACGGTCACGGGGATCGCGCCCGCCTCGTTCAGCTGCGCGACGACGGCCTGCGACTGCTCGGCGACCTGGCGGAGGGTGTCCTCGCCGTAGAGGTCCTGGCTGCCGGTCAGGAACCAGACGGTGCGGGTGGCGAGGTCGGGGATGATGCTCTGGTACACGCTCATGCGATGGCTCCGGTGGGGTTCTGTCCGTAGACGTTCTGGTAGCGGTCGAACAGGGCGTCGATCGACTCCTGCGGGATGGGGACGAGCTCGCCGCCCTGGCGCGCGAGGTGCACGGTGCGGGCGACGTCCTCGGCCATGACGGCCGCCTTGACGGCGTCCTTCGCGTCCTTGCCGATGGTGAAGACGCCGTGGTTCTGCATCAGGACCGCGCGCGAGCGGTGCCCGCTGAGGGTCGCGACGATGCCGCGGCCGATGGAGTCGTCGCCGATGATCGCGAACGGGCCGATGGGGATCTCCCCGCCGAACTCGTCGGCCATCGCGGTGATGACGCAGGGGATCGACTCGGCGCGGGCCGCCCACGCGGTCGCGTAGGTGGAGTGCGTGTGAACGACTCCGCCGACCTCGGGCATCTCGCGGTACACGTAGGCGTGCGCCGCGGTGTCGCTGGAGGGGCTGCGGTCGCTGCCGGGGGTGCCGGGGACGACGTTCCCGTCGAGGTCGCAGAGGATCATGTTCTCGGGCGCGAGGTCGTCGTAGGAGACGCCGCTGGGCTTGATCACGAAGAGGTCGGCGCCGGGCACGCGGCCCGAGATGTTGCCGCCGGTCCAGATGACGAGGCCGTAGCGGACGAGCTCGGAGTGCAGCCGCGCGACGTCCTCGCGGACGCGGGCGATCGCCTCCTCGACGGCGGGGGTCTGGGTGGTCATGCGGTGGCTCCCTGGTTCTGCGGGTCGGTGAGGGTCTCGACGGCGGTCTGCTCGACGGCGAGGCCGGCGCGGTAGCGCTCGAGGTAGGCGGAGAAGCCGGCGACGTCGTCCGCGTCGGGGGCGACGGTCTCGAAGCCGGAGTCGCCGAAGACCTGATCCGTCAGGTACGCGTCGAGCGCGACTCCGCTCTGCAGGCGGTAGGCGGCGAGCACGGCCATGCCCCACGGGCCGCCCTCGGACGCGGTCGCGGCGACCGAGACGGGGGCGTCGAGTGCGCCGGCGAGGAAGCGCTGGGCGACTCCGGCGGTGCGGAACATGCCTCCGTGCGCGAACATCTCGTCGATCCGGACGCCCTCGCCCGCGAGGACGCGCATGCCCAGCGCGAGCGTGCCGAACACGCCGTAGAGCTGCGCGCGCATGAAGTTGGCGAGCGTGAGGCGCGAGTCGGGGGTGCGCACGACGAGCGGGCGGCCCTCGACCAGGCCGGCGATCGGCTCGCCCGCGAGGTGGTTGTAGGCGAGCAGTCCGCCCGCGTCCGCCTCGCCCTCGAGCGCCTCGGCGAAGAGGGTGCCGTAGACGGCGTCGCTGTCGGAGGGGCCGCCGGACGCGGCGGCGAACCGCGAGAACAGGCCGACCCAGCCGGCGAGCTCGCTGGCTCCGTTGTTGCAGTGGACCATCGCGACGAGATCGCCCGCGGGGGTCGCGACGAGGTCGAGCTCGTGGTGCACGCTCTCCAGCGGGCCCTCGAGGACGACCATGGCGAAGATGCTGGTGCCGGCGCTGACGTTGCCGGTGCGCGGGGCGACGGAGTTGGTCGCCACCATGCCGGTGCCGGCGTCGCCCTCGGGCGGGCAGGCGGGGGCGCCGGGCCGGAGGGAGCCGGTGGGGTCGAGCAGGAGCGCGCCCTCGGCGGTGAGCGAGCCGGCGTCGGCGCCCGCGGGGAGCACGGCGGGCAGCAGCTCGCGCAGCGGCTTCACGGCGCCGGCCGCGCGCTCGTCGTAGAGGTCGACGACGCGCTGGTCGTAGTCGCGGGTCGCCGGGTCGGTCGGGACCATGCCGGAGGCGTCGCCGACTCCGAGGACCTTCTCGCCGGTGAGGCGCCAGTGCACGTAGCCGGCGAGGGTGGTGAGGAAGTCGATCCGCTCGACGTGCGGCTCGGAGTCGAGGACCGCCTGGTGCAGGTGCGCGAGCGACCAGCGCAGCGGGATGTTGGCGCCGAACAGCTCCGTGAGCTCCGCCGATGCGGGCCCGGTGCTGGTGTTGCGCCAGGTGCGGAAGGGGACGAGCAGCCCGCCGTCCGCATCGAAGGGGAGGTACCCGTGCATCATCGCCGAGACGCCGAGCGCTCCGACGGAGGAGAGCTGCACGCCGTGACGCGCCTGCGCGTCCGCGACGAGATCCGCGTAGGCGGCCTGGAGGCCCGCGTGGACGGCGTCGAGGGAGTAGGTCCAGCGGCGGTCCACGAACTGGTTCTCCCACTCGTGGCTGCCGACCGCGAGGACCACGGACGGGTCGGCCGCATCGACCAGGCACGCCTTGATCCGGGTGGAGCCGAGCTCGATGCCGAGGGCGGTGGCGCCGCTCGTGATCACGTCGGCGGGGGTGGGCCTGCGCTGGTCCATCATGCTCCTCGCTCGGGCGATGTGACCGTTCACAAAGCCCCGGGTCAGCGTAGGCGAAACGGCTCGGGGTCGGCAAGCGAGGGGCCGGCCGGCGGGGTCCGACTGCTGCTCCTCCGCCGCAAGCCCCTTCCGCCGGGGCCGCCCGCTTGGTCGCATGAGGCGTGCGTGAGATCAGACTCGTCAGACTCGTCACCCGCCTCGAGAACGCCGCCGCCCTCGATCCGTTCGTCGGCCGGGTGAAGCGGGCCGTGAACGCCCTGGTCCGGCCGCAGCCGGTGCGGGACGTGCTGCACGGCGTCCCGGTCGGCCACCCCGTCCATCCGCTGCTCGTCCTCGTGCCGACCGGCGCCTGGGTGTCGGCGGCGGTGCTCGACCTGCTGCCGGGGAACCAGCGCGCGGCGCGGACCCTCGTCGGCGTCGGCGTGATCAGCGTCCTGCCGACCGCCGCCTCCGGCTTCACCGACTGGTCGGAGCTGCACGAGCAGCAGACCCGCGTCGGGCTGGTGCACTCGGCGGCGAACGTGGTCGCGACGGGCCTCTACGCCGCGTCGTGGGTGCAGCGCCGCCGCGGGCGCACCACGAGCGGGACGGTGCTCGGGATGCTCGGGCTCGCCGTCGTCTCGGGCGGCGGCTACCTGGGCGGCCACCTCAGCTACCGGCAGGCGGCGGGCGCGAACCACGCGGAGGACGTGCCGCACCGCTTCCCCTCGGGCTGGCAGGAGCTCGGCGCCCTGGCGGACCTGCCGGAGCGCACGCCGGTGAGGAGGGAGGTCGCGGGCCTTCCCCTGCTGGCCTTCCGGCGGGGCGAGCGGATCGACGTGCTGTCGAACGTCTGCAGCCACCTCTCGGGCCCGCTCGACGAGGGCGAGGTCTCGGCGGACGCCTCGGGGGAGGCGTGCGTCGCCTGCCCGTGGCACGGCAGCGCCTTCTCGCTCGAGACCGGCGAGGTGCTGCGCGGGCCGGCCACCTCGCCGCAGCCGCGGTTCGAGACGCGGGTGCGCGAGGGGCGCGTGGAGGTGCTGCTGCCGCACGCGGGGTGAGGCGGGAGCTCAGGAGGTGGCTGCCGCACGAGGGTCGGGGCGGGGCGCCGGTCAGGAGGCGGCGGCCGCCCCCGGTGCGGGGCGGCGCTCAGGCCTGAGCCGTCGACGCCCGCTCCACCAGCACCGGCGGCACCGGGCGGTCGACGGCGGGCTCCTCGCCGCGCAGCTCCGCGAGCACGACGCCGATCGTGCGGCGGCCGACCTCGGCGAAGTCCTGGCGGATGGTCGTCAGCGGCGGCTGGTAGTGCGCCGCCTCGGGCACGTCGTCGAAGCCCACGACGCTGAGGTCCTCCGGTACACGCAGTCCCCGCTCGGTGCAGGCGTGCAGGAGTCCGAGGGCCATCTGGTCGTTGCCGGCGAACACCGCGGTCGGCAGGGGCGACCCGTCGAGGAGGCGGAGGCCGGCGCGGTAGCCGGACTCGGCGCTCCAGTCGCCCGCCACGACGGCGACGGGCGCGAGGCCGGCCGCGCTCATCCCGGCGCCGAAGCCCTCGAGCCGGGCCTGCGCCTCCACCCAGTGCTGCGGACCGGCGAGGTGCGCGATGCGCGTGTGGCCGAGGCCGACGAGGTGCTCGGTGGCGAGCCGTGCTCCGGCCGCCTGGTCGACGAGGAGCAGGGAGTCGGCGCCGCGGTCCGTCGCGCCGAGCGTGACCGAGGGGACGCCGATCGCGAGGCTCTCGATCGCCTCCAGCGCGCGCTCCTGAGGGGCGAGGACCACGATCGCCTCGACCGACTCCCGCTGCAGGTGGGCGAGGCCGTCGGCCAGCGACTCCGCGTCCGGCGCCGCGTTCACGACCGGCACCCGGTAGCCCGCGTCGCGCGCCGCCTGCTCGATCGCGGCCATCGCCGTGGCGGTGCCGTAGAAGCTGTGGCTCTCGGCGGCGAGGATCCCGATCAGGCCGGAGCGGCTCGTCGCCAGGGCACGGGCGGCAGCGCTGGGCCGGAAGCCGAGGTCTTCGATCGCGGCGAGCACGCGCTCCCGGGTGCGCGGCCGCAGCTGGGGGCTGTCGTTGAGCACCCGCGACACCGTCTGGTACGACACTCCGGCCCGCACCGCGACGTCGCGGATGGTCGGCGCGCGGTCGAGGGGCATGGCCACACCGTAGCGGTGCGTGCGCCCCCGTCCTCCTCCGCGAGAGGCCGCGTGAGTACGGGTCCGTCGGCGTGTCCCGGGCCCGAGCGGCATCTCTCGGAGGGTGTCCGGGCGCGGGTCAGGGGCCGCCGAGCCAGTGGTCGATGCGGTGGTGGTCCGGCGTGAAGCCGTGGTCGACGCCCCAGAGGACGGCCTGCGTGCGGCTGGTCGCGCCGATCTTGCCGTAGACGCTGCGGATGTAGGACTTCACCGTGTTGGGGCTGAGGTAGGTGAGAGCCGCGACGTCGGCGTTGCTCTTGCCCTGCGTGATGAGCGCGAGGATCTCCGACTCCCGGTCGGTGATGCCCTCGTGGCGGCCCGGCCAGTCGAGGCCCGGCGCGCTGCCCGCCCGCCGCGGAGGGTCGCTGACGACGACCTCGCCCGCGGCCACCCGCTCGAGCGCGGCCACCAGCTCCCGCGCCGGCAGGGTCTTGGAGAGGTAGCCGTGGACGCCCTGCTCGAGGGCGTCCGCGATGAGCGTCGGCGCGAAGTTCCAGGTGTAGACGACCACGTGCTCGGCCCGCTCGTTGCGCACCAGCTCCGCGATCTCGTGGTGGTCCGACTCCGGCTGGGCGAACGAGTCGTAGAGGACGACGTCGATCCGGTCCGAGAGGGAGGCGTTCGCGTCGATCTCCGCGACGACCACCCGGTCGCGGTAGTGGTCGAACATGTGCGCGAGGCCCGTGAGGACGACGTCGTAGTCGTCGACGAGCGCGACGGTGAGGGGCGCACGGCGGGTCATGGTCGGACGCTACCGCACGGCTCGTCGGGGCGAGCACACCCCCAGGGGTGTAGCGGCGCCTCCTCCGGGGTGGTTGCGTAGTCACCGGTCCCGCAACCGCGGAACCGATCAGCGGGCCCCCGCCCGCACAACGGAAGGACGACCGCCATGCTCGGTCTCATCATCAGCCTCATCGTCGTCGGACTCATCGCAGGAGCGCTGGCCCGGCTCATCGTCCCCGGGAAGCAGAGCATCAGCATCGGCATGACCATCGTGCTGGGCATCGTCGGCTCGTTCGTCGGCGGCTTCCTCGGCTTCCTGATCTTCCAGCACGACCCGATGGACGGCTTCTTCCAGCCTGCCGGCATCATCGGCTCGATCATCGGAGCGATCATCGTCCTGCTCGTCTACACGCGCTTCGCCGGCCGCTCCGCCGCGCGACGCTGACCCGCAGCGCCCGGCCGACAGCGAGGTCGCTGCCGCCCCGCGCTCCGCGGGCGTGCAGTCACCGCTCTGACCGGCGGCCCCGGCCCGGCTCCCCCCACGGGCCGGGCCGTCGTGCTGTGCGCGGGGTGCCCGGGCGACGTGGTGTGCGCGGGTGTCCGGGCGTCGAGCGCGTCCCCGATGCTCCGTCCGCGGATGCCCGCGCCGAGTCCTCCGACCTCCCCGGATCGGCGGCCGAGTCCGTCGCGGCCGAGTCCACGGAGTCCGAGCCCGCCGCCGCCCAGCCGCCGCGCACCGGGGTGCGCGATGCTCGGGCGATGCCGCTCGTCGTCCCCGATGCCCTCGTCCCCTTCGCGCTCCGGCTCGCCCGCGCGAACCGCACCTTCGTCAGCGCGGAGGGAGCCCGCCGCCGTATCCGGGAGCGTGCGCTCCGTCCCGCCTCCTACGGCCCGCCGCCCCGCCTCCGGCCCGGCGTGCGCGTCGACGTGGAGCAGGTCGGCTCCTGGCCGGTCTACACGATCCGCCCGAGGGTGATCCGCGGCGGCGTCGTCTACGTCCACGGCGGCGGCTGGGTGAACGAGATCGCGCCCCAGCACTGGTGGCTCGCCGCGCGCATCGCCGACGAGGCCTCCGTCGCGGTGACCCTCCCCCTCTACCCGCTCGTGCCCTTCGGCACCGCGCTCGAGGCGCGCGACGGCGTCCGCTCTCTGGTGCTGCGGAGTCTGGAGCGGTACGGCGCGACCTGCCTCGCCGGCGACTCGGCGGGCGGCCAGATCGCGCTCTCGACGGCCCTCGCCCTGCGCGACGACGGGGTGGTCCTGCCGCGCACCACCCTCGTCTCGCCCGCGCTCGACCTCTCCTGGAGCAACCCGCGCATCCCCGAGGTGCAGCCGACGGATCCGTGGCTCGGCACGCCGGGCGGTCGCGTCCTCGCCGAGAGCTGGCGCGGCTCCCTCGACCTGCTCGATCCCGTGGTCAGCCCGCTGTTCGGAGACCTGGCGGGCCTCGGTCCGCTCACCGTCTTCACCGGCACGCGCGACGTCCTCAACCCGGACGCGCACGTGCTGGCCGAGCGGGCGGCGGCCGCCGGGGTCCCGTTCGAGCTGCACGAGGCCGTCGGGCAGGTGCACGTGTACCCGCTCGTGCCCACGCGGGCCGGCCGCGAGGCGCAGCACGACCTGGTCGAGGGGCTCCGCGCGGCGGTCTGATCGGCGGCCCGCCGAGGCGGCCGGCGGGCTCCTCTCAGTCCGTCTCGTGGACGGCCGACGGCGCCGCCGCCCGCTCGTCCACGACATCGAGGCGCGCCAGCGCGTTCGCCGTACCCCGGTGGCCCCGGGTCGTGAACAGGCCGATCACGGCGGCCGCCGCGAGGACGAAGGCGAGCAACGACCAGAACCCGCCCTCGACGGCGAGCAGGGTCGACCAGCCGCCCGATCCCGCCGCCCAGCGCACGAGCCGCTGCCGGAGGAGCGGTCGCGGCTCGGGACGCAGGCGCACCACCGTCTCGCCGAGGGTCCGCCCGGACCGCAGCACGATCACCAGCTGGAGCAGCGGAGCCGCGAACGGCAGGGCTCCGAGGACCACGTCCCCGGGGCTCGACCGCGTGTCCACCCCCGCGAGCACGAGGCCGATCCCGGTGACCGAGACGAGCGCGCCCGTGATCAGGCTCAGCGCGAGCACGTCGCAGAACATGCCGAACGCGCGGCGGCGGATCGTGACCGGGCGGGCCAGCTCCGGCACCGCGCCCTCGGTCCGGCGGGTGAAGACGAGGAGGACGGGGGAGAGGAGGGTGCCGAGCAGGGCGCCGACCGTGTTGGCCAGCAGGTCGTCGACGTCGAAGAGCCGGTAGGCGCACGGGTAGAGGAACCAGTCGCCCGTGAGCTGCGTGACCTCGATGAGGAGCGACACGGCGAAGCCGACGACGGTGCCCCCGATCAGCCCGGCGACGAGGCGCCCGCGCAGGGCGAGATGGCGGACGAGCATCCCGAGGGGGACGAAGAAGACGACGTTCAGGAGCACCTGCGCGGACGCGGGGTTCGTCAGCAGTGCGCGGGGCCCGTCGATCCCGCCCTCCTTCGCGATGTCGCCGACGAAGGCGAACAGGCGCAGCTGCGGACCCGATCCGGTGCGGCAGGCGGCGGCGACCGTCGCCTCGTCGGGCAGGGGGAGGAGCGTGTAGGTGACGAGGGCGAGCGCGTAGACCACGGCGGCGAAGGCCAGCACCGCGTTGCCGATCCCGAGGACTCCGCGACGCCGGTACTGCAGGGCGGCCCAGGGCACGAGCCCCACGAGGGCGATGGCGGAGCCGAACAGGAGGGCGAGCACGGCGGAGGTCATGCACCGACAGTAGGAGAGAGGGGGCCGATCTCCGCGGCCTGGCGCGTCAGAGATCTCCGCCAGCGCGATTCGTCCCTCCCCAGCGCGGGATCCGGGCACTCCTCCACGGATCCGTGCGATCCCCGTCCGCCGCCTCCACGCCCTGCTAGCGTTTCCTGGGTCGCGTCCAAGAAACGCGAACGCCTCCGACCCCTCCACGAAAGACGTCATGCCGCTGCGCCCCCGCCTCCTCGCCCTCCCCGCCGCCGTCGCGGCCGCCGCGCTCCTGCTCAGCGGCTGCACCGCCGAGACGCCCGACGCCTCCAGCACCCCCGTCGACGGCGGGACGCTGACCTACGCGTCCGGCGACGCCGAGCCCACCTGCCTCGATCCGCACGTCGGCGGCAACTACCCGCAGGCGCTCCTCGCGACTCAGGTGCTCGAGTCCCTCGTCTCGCGCGACGCCGACGGCACCATCACGCCGTGGCTGGCCGAGTCGTGGACCGTCTCGGACGACGCGCTCAGCTACGACTTCACCCTGCGTGAGGGCGTGACCTTCACCGACGGCACCGCCCTCGACGCGGAGGCGGTCGCCGCGAACATCGCGCACCTCCAGGACCCGGCGACCAAGTCCTCCACCGGCTACCTCGCGGTGGCGAAGGTCGCCTCCGTCACGGCCGTCTCGCCGACCGTCGCCCGCTTCACCCTGACCGCGCCGGACAGTGCGCTGCTCGAGTCGCTCGCGCAGCCGTGGACCGCGATCGAGTCGCCCGCCGGCATCGCGCGTGGCGAGGAGGCCAACTGCGAGGCGCCCGTCGGCACAGGCCCCTTCACCGTCTCGGAATGGGTCAAGCAGGACCACGTGACCCTCACCCGCAACGAGGCCTACGACGCGTCGACCGGCCCGACCGGGGACGGCCACGAGGGCCCCGCGCACCTGGCGAGCATCACCTGGCGCTTCATCCCCGACTCCGCCACCCGCTACGCGGCGCTGCAGTCGGGCGAGGTCGACGTGCTCGACAACGCGCAGCCCGACACCCTGAAGGCCGCGACCGGAGCCTCCGACCTCGTCGAGCTCGACGCGCCGCGGCCCGGCTCGGTCAACCGCCTCGAGCTCAACTCCGGCCAGGCGCCGTTCGACGACGAGTCCGTCCGCGAGGCGTTCGTCCGCGGCGTCGGCGTGAACGACGCGATCGACTCCCTCTTCTTCGGGACGGCCGAGCGCTCCTCCTCTCCGCTGTCCAGCCGCGAGGCGACCGCGTACTCCGACCCGTCGCTCTTCGAGGACGCCGGGTCCGACTCCGAGGTGACCGCCGCGGAGGATCTGCTCGAGAAGGCCGGCTGGGTCGACTCGGACGGCGACGGCATCCGCGAGAAGGACGGCACGCCGCTGACGCTGCGCTTCCCCGTCAGCACCAACCAGTCGATCCCGGCCGAGCAGTCGCTGTTCGAGCAGATCCAGGCCTCGGCGAAGACCCTCGGCTTCGACGTGCGGATCAGCCTGCTCGACCTGTCGAGCTGGTACACCGCGCTCGCGTCGAACGAGTACGAGCTGGTGAGCGCCCCGTACACGAAGGTCGGGCCCGACGTGCTGCGGATCCTCTACTCCTCCTCGGGCATCACCCCCGCGCCGAGCGGCTACTTCGCCAACCACGCGCAGATCGCCGACCCCGTTCTCGACTCGCTGCTCGAGCAGGCGAGCGCCACGACCGACGAGGACGCCCGCGCCGACCTGTACGAGCAGGCGCAGCGGATCGTCCTCGAGGGCTACTGGATCCTGCCGCTCTACGACCAGCAGAACCACTACCTGCACCGGTCGGCCGTCCAGGGACTCGTCGCCCTCGACACCGTGTCGACCCCCTGGTTCGCCGACGCCTGGGTCTGACCCGGCCCTGGAGTGATCGCTGAGGCGCGGGTCCTGTGGCTCCGCGCCTCATGCCGTCGAGCGGCCGCCGCGGGCAGAGCCTCGAGACCCCGTGCTCCGGAGAGAGCGGACCCCGCCGCACCCCGCCCACTGCCCCGACCGGAGAGGACGACCGCCCGCATGATCCGCCGCGTGCTCCTCCGCCTCGGCGGCGCCCTCGTGGTGCTGTGGGCCGTCGCGACCGCCGTCTTCGTGCTCATCCGCCTCGTCCCCGGCGATCCGGCGCAGGCGATCCTCGGCGGTCCGGGGTCGCAGGCGTCGCCCGAGGCGCTCGCCGCGGTGAGGGAGCAGTACGGACTCGATCAGCCGCTCCTCGTGCAGTACCTGGTGCAGCTCGGCAGGCTCGCGCGCGGCGACCTCGGCACCTCCTACTCCCTCCGCACCCCGGTCGCGCAGATCCTCGGCGAGCAGCTGCCCGGCACTCTCCTGCTCGCCGTGCTCGCGCTGACCGCCGCGTGGATCCTCGCGCTCGCGACCGCCCTCTGGTCGACCCGGGGCGGCCGGCTCGCCGCCGCGGTCGGCTCCGGCCTCGAGCTCACGGCAGCCGCGCTTCCGCACTTCTGGCTGGCGACCGTGCTGATCGCCGTCTTCGCGACCGCGCTGCGCTGGCTGCCCCCGGTCAGCACCGGGTCGCCCGCCGGGCTGGTGCTGCCGACGCTCACTCTCGCGATCCCGCTGGCGGGCTTCCTCGGCCAGGTGATGCGCCGCTCCCTCCTCGACGCGCTGGAGTCGCCGTTCGTGCTCGCCGCCCGGGCGCGCGGCGAGGGCGAGCTCGGCGTCCGCGCCCGCCACGCGCTGCGCCACGCGGTGCTGCCGGGGGTCTCGCTCTCGGGCTGGGCGTTCGGCTACCTGATCGGCGGGGCCGTGGTGGTCGAGACGATCTTCGCGAGGCCGGGGCTCGGCCGGACGCTGCTCGCGGCGGTGACGGTCCGTGACGTGCCGGTGGTGACGGGAGTCGTGCTCGTCACGGCGGTGGCGTACATCGTCGTGACCCTCGCCACCGATCTGCTGACGCGCGTGATCGACCCGCGTCTGGCACGGCGGGAGGCGGTCGCGTGAGCGAGCTCGAGCTGCGCGCCGCCCGCCCGCTCCGCCGGGGCGCGTCCCGCCTCCGCGCGGGCGAGGTGCTGGCCGCGGTCTTCGTCGTGCTGCTCCTGCTCGCCGCCGTCGCGCCCGGGCTGCTCGCCCCCTCCGATCCGCTCGCCGTCGCCCCGCGCGACGCCTTCACCCCGCCGGGCGCCGCGCACCTGCTCGGCACCGACGAGTCCGGCCGCGACGTCCTCAGCCGCCTCATCGCGGGGGCGGGCGCGTCCCTGCTGATCGGCGCCAGCGCCACCGCGATCGGACTCGTCCTCGGCGCGGTGCTCGGGGTGGTCGCGGCGTTCGGCGGCCGCGTCGTCGACGGAGTGATCGGCCGCGTGCTCGAGGTGCTCTTCGCGTTCCCCGCACTCCTGCTCGCGCTGCTCGTGATCGTCGTCACCGGCCCCGGAGTCGTCCCCGCCACCATCGCGGTCGGCCTCTCCACCGCGCCGGGCTACGCCCGCATCCTGCGCACGCAGCTGCTCGGCATCCGCGACTCCGGCTACGTCGAGGCGGCGCGGGTGCTGGGGCACGGGCCGGTCCGCATCCTCCTCCGTCACGTCCTCCCCAACACCTTCGGGCCGCTCGCCGTGCTGGCGACCCTCGGCGTCGGCCAGGCGATCGTCTGGGCCTCGGCCCTCAGCTACCTGGGTCTGGGCGCCGAGCCGCCCGCGCCGGAGTGGGGCGCGATGCTCTCGGCGGGCCGCACCTATCTCGCGAGCGCGTGGTGGCTGACCGTGTTCCCGGGACTGGCGATCGTGCTGACCACGATCGCGACGACGGTCCTCGGCGGGCGTCTGAGGGGTGCGCGGTGAGCGCGGTCGTCGTCGACGGGCTCCGGGTCGCCTTCGACGGCGTCGAGGTGGTGCACGGGGTCTCGCTCCGCGTGGAGCCGGGGGAGTGCGTCGCGATCGTCGGCGAGTCCGGGTCGGGCAAGAGCGTCACTGCGCGAGCGCTGCTGGGGCTGAGCGGAGGCGCCGTGACCGGAAGCGTCCGCGTCGGCGGGACCGAGGTGGTCGGCGCGGGCGAGCGGGAGCTGCGGCGGCTGCGCGGCGGATCCGTCGGCTTCGTGCCGCAGGACGCGCTGCTGTCGCTCGACCCGCTGCGTCCGATCGGCCGCGAGATCGGCGACGTGCTCCGCCTCCACGGCCGCCCGCCCGCGGCCGAGCGCGCGCAGCGGACGATCGAGGCCCTGGCGAGCGTCGGCATGCCGGAGCCGGCCGAGCGGATGCGCGAGCGCTCCGGCGACCTCTCCGGCGGGCTCCGCCAGCGCGCCCTCCTCGCGGCGGCCGTGGCGCTCGACCCGCCGCTGCTCGTCGCCGACGAGCCGACCACCGCGCTCGATGTCACCGTGCAGGCCCGGGTGCTCGAGCTCTTCGCCGAGCAGAAGGCGCGCGGCCGGGCGCTCGTCCTGGTCTCGCACGACCTCGCCGTGGTGGCGGGCCTCGCCGACCGCATCCTCGTGCTGGCCGACGGCCGCGTGGTGGAGGAGGGGACCGCGGCCGAGGTGCTGCGCGCGCCCCGCAGCGCCGAGGCCCGCGCGCTCGTGGCGGCCGTCCCCGCGGGGCGCCCGCGCGGCTCCCGGCTCACCGACCCGACCGCCCCGGCCACCCCGCACGACGCCCCCGGCGAGGTCGTGGTCGCGGCCCGCGGTATGGCCGCCCGCTTCGCGCTGCCCGGCGGAGGAGTGCGGGTCGCGGTCGACGGCGTCGACCTCCAGCTGCGACGCGGCGAGACCGTGGGGCTCGTCGGGGAGTCCGGATCGGGCAAGAGCACCGTGGCCCGGCTCGTGCTGGCCTTGCGGCGTCCGGACGCAGGCGCCGTCGAGCTGTTCGGCGAGCCGTGGTCCGCAGTGACGGAGCGCTCCCGCCGTCCCCGCCGCCCGCGGATCGGCGCCGTCTACCAGGACAGCCTCTCCTCGTTCGACCCGCGCTGGAGCGTCGGCCGCCTCCTCCGCGACGCCGGCACCGCCTCCGTGCCCGCGCTGCTCGAGAGCGTGGGACTCGACCCCGCCCTCGAGCGGCGCTCGCCGCGGACCCTCTCCGGCGGTCAGCGCCAGCGCGTCTCGATCGCCCGGGCGCTCGCGACGCGCCCCGACGTGCTGATCTGCGACGAGCCCGTCTCCGCCCTCGACGTGTCGGTGCAGGCTCAGATCCTCGACCTGCTCGACGACCTGCAGCGCCGTCACGGCCTCGCCCTCCTCCTCATCTCGCACGACCTCGGCGTGATCGCCCACATGAGCGACCGCATCGCCGTGATGCGCGAGGGCCGGATCGTCGAGGCGGGTCCGGCCGCGTCGCTCCTGGCCGCGCCGCAGGAGGAGTACACCCGCCGCCTGCTCGCCGCCGCCCCGCGCCTCGAGCGCTGAGCCGTCCGCGGCTCCCCGCGCCACCCGCCCGCCGAGACGCCGCGCGCCTCGCCGCGACGCCGCCTCCACAGCGGTGCCCCGCCTGCCCAGCGGTGCCCTGGAAGCGCGCCCGCGCAAGCCCGCGCCGCGAATACGCCGCACCTCCACCACGTGTCGGACCTGCGGCGTAGCGTTGCCGAGGTGATGCGCCCGACGACCCAGACCCTCGGCCAGCTCCGTGCCTCCGGGCACGTGCAGAAGAGCCTCCGCACCGAGATCCGCGACAACCTGCTCGACGCCCTGCGCGAGGGCCGCGACCCCTGGCCGGGCCTGCACGGCTTCGCCGAGACGGTCATCCCGCAGGTCGAGCGCGCCGTCATCGCCGGCCACGACATCGTCCTGCTGGGCGAGCGCGGCCAGGGCAAGACCCGCCTCCTGCGCACCCTCGTCGGCCTGCTCGACGAGTGGACGCCCGTCATCGAGGGATCCGAGCTCGGCGAGCACCCCTACGAGCCGATCACCACGGAGAGCCGCCGCCGCGCGGAGGAGCTGGGAGAGGACCTGCCCGTCGCGTGGAAGCCCCGCGAGGAGCGCTACGTCGAGAAGCTGGCCACCCCCGACACCAGCGTCGCCGACCTCATCGGCGACGTCGACCCGATGAAGGTGGCCGAGGGCCGCAGCCTGGGCGACCCGGAGACCATCCACTTCGGCCTCATCCCGCGCAGCCACCGCGGCATCGTCGCGATCAACGAGCTGCCGGACCTGGCCGAGCGGATCCAGGTCGCCATGCTCAACGTGATGGAGGAGCGCGACATCCAGATCCGCGGCTACGTCCTCCGCCTCCCGCTCGACGTCCTCGTCGTCGCGAGCGCGAACCCGGAGGACTACACGAACCGCGGCCGCATCATCACGCCGCTGAAGGATCGCTTCGGCGCCGAGATCCGCACCCACTACCCGACCGCGCTCGTCGACGAGGTCGCCGTCATCCGGCAGGAGGCGGACCTCGTCGCGACCGTGCCCGACGCGCTCATCGAGATCCTCGCCCGCTTCACGCGGGCCCTGCGCGAGTCGAGCTCGGTCGACCAGCGCAGCGGCGTCAGCGCCCGCTTCGCCATCGCCGGCGCCGAGACCATCGCCGCGGCCGCCCTGCACCGCGCCACCCGCCGCGGCGAGGAGGAGGCGGTCGCCCGCCCCATCGACCTCGAGACCGCCGTCGACGTGCTCGGCGGCAAGATCGAGTTCGAGTCGGGGGAGGAGGGCCGCGAGGACGAGATCCTCGACCACCTGCTCCGCCAGGCGACCGCCGAGACCGTCCGCGCCCACCTGCGCGGGGTCGATCTCGGGCCGCTCGTCGAGGCGGTCGAGAACGGCGCGATGATCACGACCGGCGAGCAGGTGACCGCCCGCGAGTTCCTGGCCGGCCTGCCGCTGCTCGGCGAGGCCCGCGTCTACGACGAGGTCGCCGAGCGCCTCGATGCCGTGGGGGAGGGGCGCCGCGCCGGAGCGGTCGAGCTCGCCCTCGAGGGCCTGTACCTCTCGCGGAAGCTGAGCAAGGAGACGGGCGGGGGCGAGGCCGTCTATGGCTGATGCTCCGCGCGGCAACCGCCGGCTGAAGCGCGACGCGCGCTACGCGAAGTACGACGGCGGGCCCGATCCGCTCGCCCCTCCGGTCGACCTGAAGGAGGCCCTCGACGCGATCGGCGAGGACGTGATGGGCGGCACCTCGCCCGAGCGCGCCCTGCGCGAGTTCCTCCGCCGGGGCGCCCGCGACCGCGAGGGCCTGGACGACCTCGCCGCCCGCGTCGCCGAGCGACGTCGCGAGCTCACGCAGAAGAACAACCTCGACGGCACGCTCCGCGAGATCCGCGAGCTCCTCGACAAGGCCGTCCTCGCCGAGCGCAAGCAGCTCGCCCGCGACACGCAGATGGACGACGGCGACCGCGCGCTCGCCGAGATCCAGCTCGAGAGCCTCCCGCCCTCACCGGCCGCGGCCGTCTCGGAGCTCAGCGACTACCGCTGGCAGAGCCCCGAGGCGCGCGCCGACTTCGAGCGGATCCGCGAGCTCCTCGGCCGCGAGATGCTCGACCAGCGCTTCGAGGGGATGAAGAAGGCCCTCGAGAACGCGAGCGAGGAGGACCGGGCCGCGATCGACGCGATGCTCCGCGACCTGAACGAGCTGCTCGAGGCGCACGCGCGCGGCGAGGACACCCCCGAGCAGTTCGACGCCTTCCTGGAGCAGCACGGCGAGTACTTCCCCGAGGGCCCGGAGTCGGTGGACGAGCTGATCGACGCGCTCGCCGCCCGCGCGGCCGCGGCCCAGCGGATGCGCAACTCGATGACCGCCGAGCAGCGCGCCGAGCTCGACGCCCTCGCCCAGCAGGCCTTCGGCACGCCGGAGCTCCTGCAGTCCCTCGGCCGCCTCGACGAGACCCTGCGGGGGCTCCGCCCCGGCGAGGACTGGGGCGGCTCCGAGCGGATGGACGGCGAGCAGGGGCTCGGACTCGGCGACGGGACGGGCGTGTTCCAGGAGCTGGCCGACCTCGACGCCCTCGCCGACCAGCTCGCGCAGACGGACCGCTCCTCCCTCGACGACCTCGACCTCGACCTGCTGGCGAAGCGCCTGGGCGAGGACGCCTCCGTCGACGCGCAGACGCTGAAGCGCCTGGAGCGGGCACTGCGCGACTCCGGAACCCTGCGCCGCGGCTCCGACGGCCGCCTCGCCCTCAGCCCGAAGGCCATGCGCCAGCTGGGCAGGGCGCTCCTGCGCGACATCGCCGAGACCGTCTCCGGCCGTCAGGGCGCCCGCGACGTCCGGCGCGCAGGCGCGGCGGGCGAGCGCTCCGGAGCGACGCGCTCGTGGGAGTTCGGCGACACCGAGGCCTGGGACATCCCCCGCACGGTGACCAACGCCCTGACCCGCACGGCCGGCGAGGGCCGACCGGTCGGCTCGGGGGTGCGCATCCGGATCGACGACGTCGAGGTGCAGGAGACGGAGGCGCGCACGCAGGCCTGTGTCGCGCTCCTCGTCGACACCTCGTTCTCGATGGCGATGGACGGCCGCTGGGTGCCGATGAAGCGCACCGCGCTCGCCCTGCACACCCTGATCAGCAGCCGGTTCCGCGGGGACGCGCTGCAGCTCGTCGCCTTCGGCCGGCGCGCCGAGGTGATGGACGTCGAGCAGCTGGTGGGTCTGGACGCGGAGTGGGACAAGGGCACGAACCTGCACCACGCGCTGCTGCTGGCCAACCGGCACTTCCGCAAGCACCCGAACGCGCAGCCGGTGCTGCTCATCGTCACCGACGGCGAGCCGACCGCGCACCTCGAGCCCGACGGCGGCGTCTTCTTCGACTACCCGCCCGACCCGCTGACCGTCGCCGTCTCGGTCCGCGAGCTCGACGCGTCGCTCCGCCTGGGCGCGCACACCACGTTCTTCCGCCTGGGCGACGACCCGGGCCTCGCGCGCTTCATCGACTCGCTCGCCCGCCGGGTCGGAGGCTCGGTGGTGAACCCGGAGGCGGAGGACCTCGGCGCGGCCGTCGTCTCCTCCTACCTCGGCGCTCGCGGCGCGGGTCCGGGCGGCGGCGGGACGCCCGGCGAGGAGCTGTTCGGCCGGGGCTGGAGCTTCTGAGCCGTTCACGATGCAGGAGAGATCTGCTCCCGCGCCTGCGGATCAGCGCGTCTGCCCTGCTCCGGAGGCGTTCGTCCTGCGTTCTGAACGCGCCCGGCTCAGAACAGCGGCCAGGGCACCGCGGGCATCCCGCCCCGCGGGCCCGGGAAGCGGCCGAAGGAGCCGAGCCTCTCGCAGCGCTTCGCGAACGCGGCGATCTCGTCCTCGGTGAGCAGCTCCGAGAGCGCCTCGCCGAGCGGACCGTCGATCCGCGTGCGCAGGAGCGCCAGCGCCGTCAGCTCCTCCTCGAGCAGCGGTTCGCCGATCCAGCCCCAGAGGACCGTGCGCAGCTTGTGCTCGGAGTGGAAGGTGAGCCCGTGGTCGACGCCGTAGCGGTGGCCGTCGGGCAGCGCGAGCACGTGCCCGCCCTTCCGGTCCGCGTTGTTGGCGACGACGTCGAACACGGCCATCCGGCGCAGCGCGGTCGAGTCCTCGTGCACGAGCGAGATGTCGCGGTCCTCCTCGTCGCTGCCGTCGAGGACGTGCCGCCATCCGTCGGGCACGGAGTCGGCGGGCACCAGGTCGACGGCGTCCTGGTCCGGATCGATGTCCTGCCAGAGCTGCACCATGCCCGGACCGAGCGGACCGTCGCGCAGCCACGTGCGCGGCACCACGTTCCAGCCGAGCGCCTCCGAGACGAGGTACGCGGCGACCTCGCGGCCCGCGAGCACGCCGTCCGGGAAGTCCCACAGCGGCTTCTCGCCCGAGATCGGCTTGTAGACGACGGACGTCTCGCCGAGCTGCGCGAGGAACGTCGCGTTCGAGGCGATCGTGATCCGGCCGGCCAGCTCCAGCTCGCCGTCGAGCCCGCCCGGGTCGCTCATGCGAGCGGGCAGTCGTGCCCGTCGGGATCCATCGGCTCGCCGCATCGAGGGCAGAGCGGACGTCCGGCGCCGACGACCTCGAGGGTGCGCTTCGCGAAGGCGCGCGCCGTCCCGACCGGGATCTTCACCTGCAGCATCTCGGTGGGCTCGGGCTCCTCCTCGGAGTCGTCCTCCGCCTCGGTCAGCGGGTAGGCCTCGATCACGATCTGCGCGGTGGACGGGTCCCAGCCGAGGCTGAGCCCGCCGACGCGGAACTCGGGCTCCACGGGCTGGTCGAGCGGATCGTTGTCGACGAGCTCCGGGGGAGTGCCGGCGGGGACGCTGACCGGGTTGCCCTGGGCGGTCATCAGCTGGTCGAGGATCTCGTCGATCTTCTCGGCGAGGAGGGCCGACTGCTGCTTTTCGAGGCCGACGCTGACCACGCGGGGCCCGGTCTTGGCCTGGAGGTAGAAGGAGCGCGAGCCGGGTGAGCCGACGGTCCCCACGACGACGCGATCGGGCCAGTCGAATCCGTGCACGATCGGAGGCATGCCCTCAGTCTACGAGCGCCCGCCTCCGCAGTGGCTGCGCGCGTCGGGCTCCCCGTTCAGGTGGAGGCGTGTCGAGAGAGGACGGGTCTCGACACGCCGCTGCCCGGCCCCTCCTGCTGCTCGGGGAGCCCGCCCCTCCTGCTGCTCGGGGAGCCCGGAGCGGGCGCATCGAGATCCCGCACCGCCGAGCACCCGCACCCCTGCCGCTCGATCAAGCCCCGAAGCGGGCCTCTCGAACCCCCGCCTACTCGTGCCCCGACGCGCGCAG
>NZ_PSUG01000031.1:0-43786 GCF_002931755.1 Rathayibacter sp. AY2B3
CGTCGCGCACCTCGGCCCCTCGGCGGCCGCCGGGATCGGTACGCTGCTCGGCCTCGACGTCGCGACGATCGAGCAGGCCGTCGCGCAGGCTCTGCACACGACGACCGCCACGCGGCAGTCGCGCAAGGGCGAGATCTCGAGCTGGAAGGCGTACGCGCCGGCCTTCGCGGGGAAGATGGCGATCGAGGCGGTCGACCGGGCGATGCGCGGCGAGACCAGCCCGTCGCCGATCTACGAGGGCGAGGACGGCGTCATCGCGTGGATGCTGGACGGCGCCGAGGCGAGCTACGACGTCCCGCTGCCCGACCGCGGCGAGGCCAAGCGCGCGATCCTCGACACGTACACGAAGGAGCACTCGGCCGAGTACCAGGCCCAGGCGCTGATCGACCTCGCCCGCCGCCTGCACCGCACGCACCCCGAGGCCGCCGATCCCGAGCGCGTCGAGCGGATCGTCCTGCACACCTCGCACCACACCCACTTCGTGATCGGCTCGGGCGCGAACGACCCGCAGAAGTACGACCCCGCCGCGTCCCGCGAGACGCTGGACCACTCCGTTCCGTACATCTTCACGGTGGCGCTGCAGGACGGCGCCTGGCACCACGTGCACAGCTACGCGCCCGAGCGGGCCGCCCGCGCCGACACGATCGCGCTCTGGCACCGGGTCACCACGCAGGAGGACGCGGAGTGGACGCGCCGCTACCACTCCACGGATCCGGGCGAGAAGGCGTTCGGCGCGCGCGTCGAGATCCTGATGACGGACGGCACGACGATCGTCGACGAGATCGCGGTGGCGGACGCGCACCCGCTGGGCGCGCACCCGTTCAGCCGCGAGCAGTACGTGGCGAAGTTCCGCACGCTCGCCGCCGACGTGCTCGAGGAGTCCGAGATCGAGCGCTTCCTCGACCTCGCGCAGCGCCTGCCCGAGCTGACCCCGGAGGAGGTCGGCCGCCTCAGCGTGATCGCCGCCCCCGGCGTCCTCGCCTCGATCGAGCCCCCGCGCGGCCTGTTCTGATCCCGCCGCGGGGCCGCTCGCGCGCACGGCGACGTGCGCACGAGCGGCCAGGGAGCGCCGTCGTCAGGCGGTCTGCTCCGCGACCCGGTCCTGGGCCTCGGCGATGAAGCGCCGGCGCGAGAAGACGCGGGCGCACCTGAGCGACGCCGTGCTCGGCGGGAATCACGCCGACTCCCACGCACCGTGGTTCCACAGCCGCTCCTCGGGCGGTGGTGCGGCGACCCGGCTGGACCCGCGCTGAAGCGTCGTCCGGGACATCCCGGGCGGAGGGGACGGCTGAGCCGGCCGTACGCCGCGACCGGCTACTCGTCGAGATCGCGCAGGCGCGGCGCCCCATCGGAGAGGCCGTGCGGTTCCGAGTCGGACGGGACGACGGCGCCCGCGGCGCTGACGCAGCCCGCGGCCACCGTGATCCCGGGAAGCGCGATCGCGCCGGCTCCGATCCAGCAGCCGTCCCCGATCGTCACCGGGCGGTACTCGGGACCGCGCGCCTGCTGCCTCGCAGCGATGGTCAGCGTGCAGCAGACGACCGAGTCACGAGTTCTCGACGACCGGACACGCGGCGAGGGGAAGTCGCACGAGCAGGCGATCGGCTCTGGCGCGACGGCGGCTCGACGTGATCTGGGCACCCACGTCACGGATCGTGGCGCCTCCCTCGTCGCCCGGTTCCCGGACTCCTCGCTCGGCGTCGACGCGACCGGGACCGTCAGCGGATTCCCCCCTATCGAGGGCGAGGACGTCGCCGCCGACGTCCTCGTGCAGCTCCTCAGCTAGAGACGCCCGCTCACGAGGGTCCCTTCCTCCTAGGCTCAACGGCGCCGGAGCGCGATTCGAGTACAGCCCGGGCATTACCGCTCCTGGTCTTGTTCCCGAACAGGGCTACGAGCGGCACAACGACGGTATCGATCGCCCGCGCCACTAGGTCGATTGTCCGCGACCCCAGCATGACCAGCAGGAAAAGAGCGCAGACGATTCCGACGACCCACGGCCCGAAGGTCGCGAGTCCGCTCAGAAGGGCGGAGAAGGTTACGACCGTGCCGGTCGCGGCGAGGAAGTCGCTCACAAGAGTCTCGATGCCGGCGCGACAGCCCGCGCAGTCGCGCCTAGATCGATTGACTACTAGGGGCGTTGCTACTTCCGCGCCGGGATGCATCGTCTGAGCGGTTTCGGCTCGACGTCGCGGGACGCGGAGCATGTGACTCGACGATCTTCGGTGAGGAAGGTCTTTCGCAGAACGTGAGATCCACCGCTTGCGCGGCTAGTCCGATTGACGATCGCTTGCGCGGCGTCAGTGTGGGTGTCTCCGTTGCTGGGCCGGCACCTGCGAATCCGCGGGTCCGACCTGTTGTTGTGTTCATTCTGCCAGCCCGTAGCAGGGACACCCTCTCTGTTCGCTGGGAGCGTGAGGATGTCCCGTCGAGCCTGCTGCCTGCCGGTCCCGCAAAGAGATAGTTCACCGGACGCTGCGGACGCCTGCACGCCTGCACGCCTCCGCGCCGAGAAGCCTCTCTTTTCTTTCCGTTAGACTCGCCTGGTGAATTGTCCGGTTGGGGGATGCTCACTGGGACAATGTTAGAATGACCGACCTCGTTGGCTATGCCCGCGTTTCTACTGACAAGCAAGACGCGCAGGTGCAGCGCGACGCGCTCGCGGCCGCCGGCGTCCCGGCTGATCGCCTCTACGTCGACTCGGGCCCCACGGGCTCCAATCGCGCGTGCACTGCGCTGGCCGCGGCCCTGGCCGCCTGCCATGACGGATCGACCCTCCTTGTCACGAAGTTCGACCGCCTGGCCCGATCGATTAGTGATGCCCGCGACATAGCTGATGAGCTGACACGCAAGGGAGCGCGGCTGAGAATCGGCGGCACGGTGAATGACCCGATAGATCCGATCGGTCGGCTGCTATTCAACGTCTTGGCGATGATCGCTGAGTTCGAGGGCGACTTGATCCGCGCTCGAACCCGGGAGGGGATGAAGGTTGCGAAGGAGAAGGGTCGGCTCCGACGGAAGAAGCCCAAGTTGAGCCCGAGAATCGAAGGTCACCTCGTGGCGGAGTACCGGTCCTGCAACCACTCGATCGCGAAGCTCGCGCAGCAGTATTGTGTGGCGCGGTGGACCGTGTACCGCGCGGTGCAGCGTGCCGCAGTGGCGGACGCTCGGATCGCTGATGCGACGCTGATGATGCCTCGGGACGCGTGAAGTGAGCCGCGCCCGAGACCAACGGCGTCGAAGCGACGCCAAGGAGCGGCGCGCTGACACGAGGCGCCAGCAGTGGCTCGAGGAGACGAAGTCGACCGATACGCTGCGTCGCCTCTGCGTCCTCTGGGACGACCACGCTGCCAATCCCGTGACGAAGTACTCCACCCCTGTGAACACGCAGACCGTCATCGCCGTTCGAGCGCTCGTCGCGCACGCCGTCGACTGCGGCCGGGCGATCGCAACGCTGTATGAAGCGAAGCAGCCGCTCGCGGCTGTTCCCGTCATACGCACGCTGATGGAGGATGCGACGACCGCAGCTTGGCTCCTGAAGGCACCGGACGGCTGGAAGGGGTTCACGCGGGAAGGTGCGGAGGCGAGGCGCAAGCTGCTCAACAACATTCGCCAGGCCAATCCCGACCTGAAACCGGACCTGGTCGGGGCGGAGCTGGCTCGCGCGAAAGAGCTGCTCAACCGCTTCGGTGAGTACACGACCGACAACGACTTCCAGCAGAGGGCGAGGTCCGTCACGGGCACGGATCGCCTGTACGTGCTGTTCCGGATGGCATCCGGGGTGAGTCACGCCGGCGCGAAAATCGTGGACCTCTACACGGCTGCAGATCCAGGCAGCCCTTCCGGTTTCGGCTGGTTCGATCAGGCCCGCCATCCGCAGGCGGACACGTGGTTGCGCGTGGCCTCGGCGCTACTCCTGCGAGCGCTGACGGCCTGGGATCACGTGCTGGCGGGTAACCCCTTGCAAGAGCGCCTGACACCTCTGGCCGAGCGATTGGGTGAGGCTCCATCGCTCACCTACGGACCGCTATTTGAGACTGTCGCTCAGTAGCGATTCAGCCGACGATGCTGTCGACCTCGAGCGATCGTTGCGTCGTAGAGGGTTCGGCGCTACGCGCCCGACGGCAGTTTTTACCAGACTTGCTGCGGATTCCCGAAGGGAAGATTGTCAGACTCGCATTCTCTTTAAACGGGAGGGGAGCTGGTCAAAAGTTGAAGGGCTGGCGAGCCAGTAGGCCACGCCCGCCGCTCCGACCGCGAGGCTGAGTCCCGGCGAGCTGACCGGGCGCATGGCCTTCGCTTTCAAGCCGAGCGCTGAGAGCTGTAGCCAGGCCGGTGAAAGTCGTGCCGTGGAGCTTCTTCCAACTCGCCATGACTCACCGTCCCTCGGGCGAATCCTAGGCGTAGGAGCCGGATGAACGCCGTGCCTATCGCCAGGAAATGTCTCCGAGGGGCGTGCATCTCGACAGGGTCGCACGCGTCGGCAACACGGCTTTCAACCTGAGTCGTTTCGCTTGAACACGCATCGAGGCCATCCATCCGATAAGCGGTGCGATGCCGGAGGCGGGTGGTCGTCAGGAGTGCCCCAGCGGGGCATCCCGGAGGGACGCGCAGCGCGCTTACTGGTTGACGTGATCCGACGACCGCCAGCAGCCCGACCGACCCCGCTCGCGGCTTGCATCCCGTGCTCGATTCGTGGGGCGAGTGTGCGCAGAGCGTCGGGCTCGAAGTCGTACTGGCTGGTCGTCCGCGAGGCGCAGACCGCCGCGGGACAGGTCACGATCCACAGCCGCGAGACAAGCGCCAAGGGCGACATGATCAAGCACCGGTTCGGCTGGCACGTCGTCACCCGCGTGAACCCCAAGAGCGTGACCGTCGCGCTCGACTGGAACGACGGCACTCGCCCCTACAAGGTGAACAACTCCGACGTGCAGGGGCACCACACCGCCGCCGAACTCGATGTAGCCCGCGAGGCCGCCACGGAGACGTCCTCGCCGAGCTGATCGGGCGAGGGCCGGCCTTCGGGCCGCCCGTGAAGGGGCGGCTCTCACCCTTCCCAAGTATCCCGTTCCGGGCCGCGAGCTGTGCTCGCGCAGCGGCGACGGAACGCCGCCCAGAGGCCCGTCCGCCTGCGCCGGCCGCTCCGGCTCGCCCGGTGGGCTCACGTTTCTTTGCCGTGAAGCCTCCGGCGGCTCGTTCGCTGCGCTCCCTCGTTGCGACCGGAGCTCTCCGCGCAAGTGGCTGCGCCACCGGCTCCTCCGAGACTTTCGGCACGCGGTCGCTGCGCTCCCTTATCTCGCGCCGAAACTCTCTACTCCGCCGCCCTCCGGGTTGCACTACGCCCTCCAGTCGCGAAGGCGGAAAACCGCCTTCCTTACCGTTATTTCCGTGGATTCGGGGCAGTTGTAGGCTCCGGAACGCGCCAGGGGTCCCGGGTATGGCTGACCGCCTTCAGCCGCCTGATGGCACGCCGTGATTAGCCGCCCGGGACCCCGCAACGGCAGGACCGCTCATTGAGAAACGCGACCAGATCGCCCCGTAAGGACATGCCGGCACGGTCGTTCACGGCGCACCGCACCCCTCAACGGAAGGACCCTGCATGCCACAACTCTGGGCCGGTATCGACGCCGGCAAGACCGAACACCACTGCGTCGTCATCGACACGAACGGAACCAAGCTGCTCTCGCAACGGTTCAAGAACCGAGAAACGGCGATCCTGACCCTGATGGGCGACGTCGCCTCCCTGCCGGGCGGCACCGACGTCGCCTGGGCGACGGACCTCAACCACGGCGGGACGGGGCTGCTGCAGACGCTCCTGAACTCGCACGCGCAGCCACTGTTCTACATCTCGGGCCGAGTCGTGCACCACGCCTCGGGTGCCTACCGGGGCGAGGCGAAGACCGACGCTAAGGACGCGGTGATCATCGCCGACCAGGCCCGGATCCGGCGAGACATGACGCTGATGCGCCAGGCCGACGAGGTCACCGCGGAGCTGCGCCTGCTCTCCGCCCGACGGGAGGATCTGGTGCACGACCGCACCCGGGCCGTGAACCGGCTGCGCGCCATCCTGGTCCACTACTTCCCGTCGCTTGAGGGGGCGTTCAACTACGCGACGACCAGGGGACCGTTGGTGCTGCTCACCCGGTACGCGACCCCCGGAGCGATCCGACGGATGGGGGAGGCGCGGCTGGCGTCGTGGTTGAAGGGGCAGGGTTGCTGGAAGTCCGCGGCCGTGGCGAAGGCAGCGATCGACGCTGCTCGCGAGCAGACGTCAGTCGTCGTGGGGGAGGGGGCAGCAGCGCGGCTGGTCAACCGGTCCGCGCGTGATCTGCTCCGCATCCGCGACGAGGTCGCAGAGCTCGACGCGGAGATCGACGCCGCTTTGCAGGACAGCAGGTCCGCGGATCTGCTGGTGTCCATCCCGGGGTTCGGGCGCAGGCTCGCCGCGGATTTCCTCGCCGCGACCGGTACCGACCTCGCCGCGTTTGAGACGCCTGACAGGCTGGCCAGCTTCGCCGGTCTCGCCCCGGTGCCGCGCGATTCCGGGAAGATCTCCGGCAATCACCACCGGCCACGGCGCTACGACCGGCGGCTGTTGAACGCCTGCTTCCAGGCAGCGTTCATCGCGTCGAGAAACTGCCCGGTCTCGCGCTCGTTCTACGAACGGAAACGCCACGAGGGGAAGTCGCACAAGCAGGCGCTGATCGCTCTCGCTCGGCGCCGCATCAACGTCATCTGGGCGATCTTCCGCGACCAGACCACCTACAACCCCACCCCGACCCGGCCGAACGACCCCGTCACCCCACTTCCGCAGCACGGTCCAGAGTCGCCATCAAGGAGCGGACCCGCCATCGCCCTCGCGGCCGCCTGACGCGCCTAGGTAAGGAGCTCGGCTTGGATCCGGGCGGCGACCGCCTCTCGGAGGGGGCGGACGTTCTCAGCGCTCCAGTCAGTCGGGTCGGGGAACTTCCACTCCAGGAACCGACCGGACGGGGTCGCGGGGAGCGTGAGGCCGGGCTTCATGGCGACGACGATGTCCGCGTTCTCGAGGTCCTCGACCGTGACGGCGCGGGGGGTGCGGTCGCTGATGTCGAGGCCGAGCTCCGCGACGGTCGCGGCGATCGCGGGGTTCACCGTGTCGGCGGGCGAGAGCCCGGCGGAGGTGGCGGTGTGACGGTCTCCGGCGAGGATTTCGAGCAGGCCGGCGCCGAGTTGGGAGCGGCCGGCGTTGTGCTGGCAGAGGAAGAGGACGGTGTGCTTCTCGGTCATGCGGGGAGGCTGCTTCCGGTGTTCGTGCGGGTCCAGGTCTGGGTGGCGATCTGCACGGCGTCCCAGGGGGAGCCGAGCGGGGGTGTGTAGGAGAGGTCGAGGTCGGAGACCTGCTCGACGGTGAGCCCGGCGAACAGGGCGGTCGCGTAGGTGTCGACGCGCTTGGCGGTCTCGGTGCCGAGGCGTCCGACGAGCTGCGCGCCGAGCAGGCGCCCGTCGCCGGTGTCGCCGGTGATGCGGATCGTGATCGGCTGCGCGCCCGGGTAGTAGCGCTTGTGATCGTCCGCCACCGCGGTCGTCGTCGCCGGCGCGAAGCCCGCGGCGAGGGCCTCGTGTTCGCGGAGACCGGTGCGGGAGGCGACGAGGTCGAAGACCTTCACGACCTGCGTGCCGAAGGAGCCGGCGAACCGGGCTTCGCCGCCGAGGGCGTTCTCGCCCGCGACCCGACCCTGCTTGTGCGCGGTGGTGCCCAGCGGCAGGTAGGTGCTGCCGAGCAGACGGTGGTGCGTGGTCACTCCGTCGCCTGCCGCGAACACGTGCGGCAGGCCCGTGCGCATCGCCTCGTCGACGACGACCGCGCGGCCGGCGCCGAGAGACGCTCCGGCGCGGGCGAGCAGGTCGGTGTTCGGCTTCACGCCGACGACGAGGAGGACGACGTCAGCGGTGCGGGTGAGAGGTGTGCCGTCGTGGTCGGCGTGCACGGCGAGGCCGGTGGCGGTCTTCTCGATCGAGGCGACGGTGGTGCGGGTGAGAACCTCGACGCCGCGCTCGGTCAGTTCGGTGTGGACGAGGGCGCCGAGTTCGGGGTCGAGGGTGGAGAGCACTTCCGGGCCGCGCTGGAGCTGGGTGACTCGGAGGCCGCGGACGGTGAGGGCTTCGGCCATCTCGAGGCCGACGTAGCCGGCGCCGACGATGATCGCGGTCTGCGGGTCTCGACTGTCGAGGAACCGCTCGAGCGCGAAGGTGTCGCCCATCGAGTGCAGCACGTGCACTCCGTCCTCCGGCCCCAGTGCGTCCACTCCCGCGATGCCGGCGGAGGAGGCGAGGGCGCCGGTGCCGACGATCAGCTCGTCGTACCCGATCCGGTCGAGCGAGCAGTCGGGGGTGCGGACGGTGAGCTGCTGCCCGGCGACGTCGATGTCCGTCGCGAAGGTGTCCAGGCGCAGGGTCATGCCGGTGGCTTCGAGATCGGCGTGGCTGCGGTGCGCAAGCGACTGCCATGGCTGCACCTCGCGGGAGAAGTAGTACGGGATCCCGCAGATGGAGAAGTTCGGGTACGAGTCGGCGACGACGACGGTCACGTCGACGGACGGGTCGAGCTCGCGGGCGCGCAGCGCGGCGGAGATCCCCGCGTCGCTGCCGCCGATAGCGACGAGATGCATCAGATGGGCCTTTCGAATCAGACGTGTGAAGAGGTCGAGGTGGCCGGGACCACAAGGTCCCCGGCGGCCCGGGCGGCGCCCGGGAAGAGGAACACGGCGATGCCGACGCCGATCGCGGCGCCGACGAGCTGCGCAGCGACGAACGGCAGGACGGAGGCGGGGGCGATGCCGGCGAAGGTGTCGGTGAAGACGCGGCCGAGAGTCACGGCGGGATTCGCGAACGAGGTCGAGGACGTGAACCAGTACGCGGCACCGATGTACGCGCCGACCGCGGCCGCCGCGAGCGGGCCTCGGTGCGTACGGGCGAGGGAGAGGATCACGAGGACCAGGCCCGCGGTGGCGACGACCTCCCCGAGCAGGTGCCCGGCAGTGACCCGCTCCGTCGTCGCGATCGAGGACGGGATTTCGAACATCGCATTCGCGAGGACCGCGCCGCCGATGCCTCCGAGCAGCTGCGCGCCCACGAACACCGCCAGCTCCCGCCCCAGCAGGCCGGTGCGGTCGCGACGACCGAGGACCGCGTCCACGGCGGAGACGAGCGGATTGAAGTGCGCCCCCGACACCGGGCCGAGAGTGAGGATCAGCACCGCCAGCCCCAGCGCGGTCGCGAGGGAGTTCTCCAGCAGTTGCAGACCGACGTCGTCCGGGGAGAGCGTCTGAGCGGCGATGCCGGAGCCGACGACGATCGCCACGAGCAGACCGGTGCCGAGGAACTCGGCCACGGCCCGACGAGCGAGCGGAGGAGGGGAAGTGGTGTCCATGTCGTCGGCCATCTTGACCGCTCACGATCACTCAGTCAAGATTGAGTCAATGAACACCGAGCGAACCGAACTCGAAGCGCGCGCCGCCCGGCACGCCGCCCTCAGCGACCCCGCGCGCCTGCGGATCACCGACCTGCTCACCCTCGGAGACCTCGCGCCGCGGGAGCTGCAGGACCGTCTTGGGATGCCCTCGAACCTCGTCGCGCACCACCTCGCCGTCCTCGAGCGCGAAGGCATGATCCTCCGTCGCCGCTCGGAGGCGGACCGGCGCCGCAGCTACGTCCATCTGATCCCCGGGGCGTTCGACCAGCTCGGGCCCTCGACCACCGCCGCAGCGCGGCGAGTGCTGTTCGTGTGCACCGCGAACTCCGCCCGCTCCAAGCTCGCCGCGCAGCTCTGGGCGCAGCGCAGCCCCATCCCCGTCGCCTCCGCCGGCACCCACCCGGCCGCCGCGGTGGCCGCCGGAGCGATTGCGACCGCCGAACGCCACGGCCTCCCGCTACCCGAAGGAGCCCCGCAGCAGCTCGCGGACGTCGTCGCCGACACAGACCTCGTGATCACCGTCTGCGACGCCGCGCACGAGGAACTCGGCTCGGACGCGCTGCACTGGTCGATCCCCGACCCGGTACCTGCCGGCACGGATGCCGCGTTCGATGCGGCCTACGACGAGCTCGCCGCGCGCGTCGACGCTCTCGCGGCGAGGGTCACGGCCGCCTGATCAGACGCGGGTGAGCATCCCGGCGAGGGAGTCGAGCGCGCCGGGGACGAGGGAGAAGTACGCCCACGTGCCGCGCTTCTCGCGGGCCAGGATCCCGGCGTCCACGAGGATCTTCAAGTGGTGCGACACGGTCGGCTGACTCAGCCCGACCGGCTCCGTGAAGTCGCACACGCACACCTCGCCCGAGCTGCTCGACGCCACGATCGACACCAGGCGGAGCCTCGCCGGATCCGCCATCGCCTTCAACGCTCGCGCCAGCAGCTCCGCGCCCTCGGCGCTCAGCGGCTCGCGCGCGAGCGGCGCGCAGCACGCGGCCGCCGCCGCGGTGAGAGTCAGCTCGGTCGTCGCCATGCCTCCACCCTCCCACACATTGACAGCCATCGATATGCCGGGGCAGACTCGATCCATCGATGACCGTCGATGTTGAGGAGTGCACCTGATGACCCTGCTGCTGACCGTCCCGCCCCGCACCGACGAGCGCCGCCTCACCGGCCTGCCCGTCGCCGTCATCGGCGCCGGCCCCGTGGGTCTCGCCGCCGCCGCGCAGCTGCTCGAGCGCGGCCTCGACGTCATCGTCTACGAGGCGGGTGAGAGCGCAGGTGCCGCTGTGCAGCAGTGGGGTCACACTCGCTTGTTCTCCCCGTGGGAGTTCCTGGTCGACGCGGCCGCCGGGCGCCTGCTCGACGCCGCCGGCTGGGAGGCCCCCGCAGCGAAGAAGCTGCCCACCGGGCACGAGTTCGTCCGCGACTACCTCGCTCCTCTCGCCGCGACCCCGGAGCTCGCCCCGGTCATCCGCTACCGCTCCCGTGTCACCGCCGTCTCTCGTGAGGGCATGGATCGCACCCGCTCCACCGGCCGCGCTGCGACCCCGTTCCTGCTGCGCCTGGACACTCCGGAGGGCGCCGTCGACGTCACCGCGCGCGCGGTCATCGACACCTCCGGCACCTACTCCACGCCCAACGCGCTCGCCTCCGCGGGCCTTGACCCAATCGGTGTCCTTGATGTCGCGGAGCACCTCAGCCACGCACTGCCGGACGTGCTCGGTGCGGACCGTGCCCGGTTCGCCGGGAAAAGCGTCCTCGTCGTCGGCGCCGGCCACTCCGCCGCGAACACCCTGATCAAGCTCGCTCGACTCGCCCGCGAGGAACCGGAGACGAGGATCACGTGGGCGATCCGCGGCACGAGCCCGGTGCGCGTCTTCGGCTCCGGCGACGACGAGCTCGAGGAGCGCGGCAAGCTCGGCGGCACCGTCCACCAGCTCGTCCGCGACGGCGCGATCACCCTCCTGGACCGCTTCGAAATCGACCGCCTCGAGAAGACCCCCTCCGGCGGCGTCACGGTGATGGGGCGCCGCCGGAAGGAGCGCGAGAGCGTGGAAGTCGATGTCGTGGTGCAGGCCACCGGGTTCCGGCCCGACCTCGACATGCTGCGCGAGATCCGCGTCTCCCTGGACGAGATCGTGGAAGCACCCCGCGCCCTCGCCTCGCTCATCGACCCGAACCTGCACTCCTGCGGCACCGTCGACCCCCACGGCGTCGCGGAACTCGCCCACCCCGAGCCGAACTTCTTCATCGCCGGGATGAAGTCGTACGGCCGTGCGCCGACCTTCCTGCTCGCCACCGGCTACGAGCAGGTCCGCTCCATCGCGGACGAACTCGCCGGCGATCACGCCGCCGCCCGGCGCGTCCAGCTCGTGCTCCCCGAAACCGGCGTCTGCTCCACCGACATCGGATCCGCCGGAGGGAGCTGCTGCTCATGACCGCGATCCGGCCGATGACCCCCGGAGACTGGGCGGCGGTCGAGACGATCTACCGCGAGGGGATCGCGACCGGGCACGCCACCTTCGAGGCCGAACCGCCCACGCGGGAGGCGTTCGACGCGGGGAAGCTCGACGTCGGGCGCCTGGTCGCCGTCGACGGAGAACAGATCCTCGGCTGGGCCGCGTTGTCGAAGGTCTCGGCCCGCCCCGTCTACCGGGGCGTGGTCGAGCACTCCGTCTACATCGCCGCCGCTGCACGTGGCCGCGGCGTCGGATCGAGGCTGCTGGCCGCGCTCATCGCCGCGGCGGACGACGCGGACCTGTGGACGATCCAGTCGAGCATCTTCCCCGAGAACACCGCCAGTCTCGCCCTCCACGACCGCGCTGGATTCCGGCGTGTGGGCATCCGGGAGCGCATCGCGCAGATGACGTACGGGCCGGAGGCTGGCCGCTGGCGCGACACGATCCTCATCGAGCGGCGGCGCCCGTGACGCCGTGACTCGTCCAGGATCCGCGTGTATCGTGATCGTCACAACGGGCCGGTTCCCGGAACGTTGCCAGCCGAAGACCCCGCCTAGCGGGGTCTTCGTTTTTAAGGCGTCCAGATCCGGTCGTGCGACGTCGACGCGTCGATCAGAGCGCCCAGGCGCGTCATCGTCGCCGCGGACTTCGGGTGCGTCTCCGTCACCGTCTGCCGACGCCGGTGCAGGTAGATCGCGAGGTCGGCCGCCTGCACCCCGGCGGCGTTCCTCGAGGACGCGAACTGGATCGGGGAGGAAATCAGGTTAAGGCGGCTCGTCAGGTAGCCCGGCGTGCCCAGTGACCGGTAGCTCTCGAACTGCCGCCGGTGCTCCTCCTGCGTCGCGATCTCGTCGGCGACGACGATCACCTCCTCGGTATCGAAGGAGAAGACGTCACGGCGGTACTCGTTCACCCGCTCGAGCATGTGCTGCAGCACGATCTTGTGCGGCTGCTCCGGGTACCGGTACCGGGCGTTCAGGCGCTTCACGTCCACGCCCCGGAACAGGTAGCGGACTTCTGCCTCCTGCGCGATGCGCAGCGCGGCCGCGTAGATGCCCGCCGCCTCACGATGCTTCCCGCGCAGAGGAGCCCACTCGCCGGCGCCGCCCATCAGCTCGTGCCCGTGAAACTCGACATCCGCCGGCACCCCGTGATCCGCGGCGATCTGCTCCCGGAGAGCGGCGTAGCCGTGCTCGAGCTGCTCCCACTTCTCCTGTGTCGTCACGGCAGCGCCGATGAAGTAGAAGTCCTGTGTGTAGGACTCGTCCAGGTACGCGATCAGCACTCCGTCATCATGTCAGCGACCCCCGCCACCACTGGCGGCAGAACAGCCCGGACGGGCCGCTCCGGACAGCTCAAAGGCGCGAGCATGTCGCAGGAACACACATGCTCGGGGTGCATGGAGAGCACCCGATCGATCGGCTGTCACCGCTTGCGCGCGTCGGCGTCGAGGGTCTGCTGGAGAAGTCGGAGAGCCTTAGGTCCTACCCCATGGAGGGTCGCGAGGTGGTCCAGGCCCACCCGCCGCAGGTCGTCCGCATCGTGCACGCCCGCTTCCTCGAGCGCGCGGGAGGCCGGGGCGCCGATGGCGGGTAGCTGTCGAGACGGTTCCATAAGTCCGACCCTACGAACCGAACTGCTGCCCCGATAGCCGATGTCATCGCTCACCTCGGCACGCCTGCGCCAGGCTGCGGCGCTACTGCGGTCGTGTTCGTTCGCCTCATCCCACGGATCGCAGCGGATCGAACTGCCGTGAAGCCGTCGAAGGACAAGCGGGAACGCTTAGCCAGGGCGCCGGTATCCCGCTGCGTCGAGGACCGCCGGCGTCATTCAGGGCGGGTTGCGCACTTGAACGTCAGGAGCGGACGAGCCGCGCGATGGCGTCGGAGGCTTCTTGCAGCTTGATCTTCGCTTCGTCGCCGCCGGCTGCGGCGGCCTCGAGGACGCAGTGGTTCAGGTGGTCGTTCAGGAGACCGAGCGCGACGGACTCGAGGGCGCTGGTCATCGCGGAGATCTGGGTGAGGATCTTGATGCAGTACTGCTCGTCTTCAACCATGTTCTGCAGGCCGCGAGCCTGCCCCTCGATGCGGCGAAGGCGGCGGAGGTACTGGTCCTTGTCGGAGATGTAGCCGTGGGCGCCGGTGATGTCGGTCTGCTCGCTCGTCTGCTCGGTCACGGTGTCCTCATCCCCCGGGTGCTGGTGCAGCTCGTCCGCTGCTGCGCGGGGCGGACGGGTACGGAGGGGGTTTTCAGCCGCTCCGGCTGCTTTCTGCATACTCTAGGGGGGTATGCATGGGCGTCCCTTCTGATGCCCTCGGACGAGTGACGAGCAGTGTCGGAGGTGTGGATCATGAGCGACAGCGTCGTTTCTAAGCTGTCCGCGCCGCTGATGCGCGCGGTGGTCGTGGTGCTGACGTTGGCGGCTCTGCTGCTGGGCGTGTTCGCGATGCACTCGATGATGGGCAGCCATTCCGACGCGTCTGTGTCCGCAGGACACACGCATGCGCAGACCGATGCTCACGCCGACCCGGTAGCTGCGTCGACAGGCGGGATGGCTCTCGTGGCTGGCGCCGATCAGGGCGCGGTCGTGCCGATGGTGCCGTGTGATGACAGTTGCGCGATGGGGTGCGCTCTGATGGCGGCGACGTGCGTCATCGTCTTCTTCCTCGCGTCCCTGATCCTCCTGGCCCGGGTGCCGGCGCTGTTCGCGCGCGTGCTCGACGCGGGTCCGCGTCTTCTGCTGCTCGTTCCGCGCGCGAAGTTCCATGTGTATCTGCCGTCGTTGACGGTGTTGTCGATCAGTCGCACCTGATTCGCCTGTCGTCGCAGCGTCCGCTGCGACCTCATCACCCCGCCCGCAGGGCGCGGTTCCGGCGATTCCTGCTACCGACTGAACGGATACGACACTCATGAACACCAAGCGCACTCTTCTCGCCTCGACTCTCGCTCTGGCGACCGCAATTACTCTGGCCGCCTGCTCGGACAGCTCCGGCACGGGCGGCATGGAGGGGATGGACCACAGCAGCTCCTCCTCGTCCGCGTCCGCGTCGCCGTCTTCGACTGCTGCGGCGGAGGCGGACTTCAACGATCAGGACGTGATGTTCGCGCAGATGATGAAGCCCCACCACGAGCAGGCGGTGGAGATGGCCGACATGATCCTCGCGAAGGACGGCATCAGCACCGACGTCACCGACCTCGCGACCCAGATCAAGGAAGCGCAGGGTCCGGAGATCGCGCAGCTCGAGGAGTGGATCAGCGCGTGGGGCGCTGAGGACTCGATGTCGGGCATGGATCACAGCATGGACGGGATGATGTCCGACGAGGACATGTCCTCGCTGGAGAGCGCGACCGGCGCCGAGGCGGAGACGCTGTTCCTCGAGCAGATGATGATGCACCACGAGGGCGCCGTGGAGATGGCGCAGACCGAGGTCGACGAGGGCCAGAACGCGGACGCCATCGACATGGCGAACACGATCGTGCAGACCCAGACCGAGGAGATCGCAACCATGCAGGATCTCCTCGCGTCCCGCTGACCCGTCTTTCTGACGCCCCTTCCCCCTCCTGGGCAGGCGGAGCGCTGCTGCGTCGCGCCCGTGCGCGCTACCGCCGCGCCCCGGTGGGGGTCGCCGTACCTGGCGATCCCCACCCTCTACTTCTTCGCGCCCTCTGAGGGCGCTCGAACCAGAAACGTCCCCCTATGCACCGCCTTCCTCTTCACCCCCGTCCGCTTCGCTCGGGAGTCGCCCGGTGAGCGCCGCGTCGACGCCGACGAGCGACCCGCGCCGCCGCGACGTGCACCGCACCCGAACCCGCACCCGCGATGCCTCCCCGCGGCAGGCTGCGCTCACGCTCGGACGCCGGGTGACGTACACGGCGCCCTCGCGCGCAGACGCTCACGCGTTGCAGCAGGCCGCCCGCGCCGCGGCCCGCCCGCGACCGACCCCGCCGGGCACGGCCACGATGCGGCCGCGCCTGGCCGGGATGTCCGCGATGACTCTCGTCACGATGATCGCGGTGACCTCCTCCATGCCCGCGTTCGCCGTGGAAGGCACCCCGACCACGACCGCGACCCTGGCCGTCAGCGAGGTGCAGCCGCAGACGTTCGTCGCCGCCGGCGCCGTGCAGCTCACCGTCACCCGTGACGCGTTCGGCGCGGAAGCCAAACCCGAGGTGCTGGTGACCGCCGCCGTCGCCACGGCCCTCGTGGACGACGCATCAGAAGACTCCGCCGCGTCCCTCGAGGACAGCGGCATCGCGGGTGCCGCCTGGCGGGTGCCGGTCGCGGGCCGCATCTCGAGCACCTTCGGTCCGCGCCCGAATGCTCCGGTCTCGGGAGTGAGCCCGTTCCACAAGGGCACCGACCTCGCCGCCCCCTGCGGAACACCCGTGGTCGCCGCAACCGGTGGGACCGTCGAGGAAGCCGACTACGCCGGCAGCTACGGCAACTGGATCCTGCTGGCGAGCAGCGACGGCATCGAGACGGGCTACGCGCACAACAGCGACCTGCTCGTGGACGTGGGTGACACGGTCGCCGCCGGCGACCTGATCGCTCTCGTGGGCTCCACCGGCGCCTCCTCCGGCTGTCACCTGCACTTTGAAACGCGCGTGGACGGGAGCCCCGTGGACCCGGAAGGCTTCATGAGCGATCTGGGTGTCGGCCTTGGCTGAGCATTGCGGGCACCGCTCGCGCCGCACGCGGCGTCTCGCCGTCATCGTCGGCGCCGCCGTGACGGTGGCGCTGCTCACCGGCTGCGTTTCGTCAGGCCGCGTGGAGACGGGCGCGCTCGTGGCCGCGCCGGCAGGGTTGGAGCACGTGCACGGGCTGGGCTGGGATCCGGTGACCGGGCTCACCTACGCGGCTGCGCACTCGGGAGTGTGGGTGATCCCCACCGACACCCTCCCGGACACCTACCCGGCCAGCCCCACCCCGACCGACGACGAAGCGGGCGGAGGGCCGGTCGCCGGCCGGGCGCAGGACACGATGGGGTTCACGATCACCCCGGAGGGAGTGTTCTACGCCTCCGGGCATCCCGACCCCGCCGACAGGTCCGCGCCAGGACCCAACCTGGGTCTGATCCGCAGCATCGATGCGGCCGCGACCTGGGAGCCGGTGTCCCTGAGTGGGGAGACGGATTTCCACGACCTCGCGACCGTCGCTCTCACCGATGCGGCGACCCGCGTGTACGGGTACGACGCGAGCCGCGGCGTCATCCTCCGCAGCGACGACTCCGGCGCCGCATGGACCCCGTCTGCGCAACTGCCGCTGCGCGATCTGACCGTGGACCCCGAGCGTCCCGACCGGGTGTTCGCGACGACCGAGACGGGCTTACAGGTCAGCGAGGACGCCGCGGTCACGTTCCGGCCCGTCTCCGGCGCGCCCGCCCTGTTCCTCGTGGACGGCAGTGCCGGCGGGCAGCTGGTCGGTGTCGACGTCGACGGGACGTTGTGGACGGGAACTCTCGAGGGCTCCTGGCAGAGCCACGGAACCCTCGAGGGGCAGCCGGAGGCGTTCGCGCTCGTCGACGGCGAAGAACAGTGGGTCCTTGCCGCCGACGAGCGCGGAGTGGTCGCCTCCGGCGACTACGGGCGCACCTGGACGGTACTGCGGCCCTCCTCGTGACGGACTGGGCTGGTGTCGCGTTCGCGCGCGGCGCGGGTGCTGGCCTGCGGGGACAGCTCCAGGCGGCGCAGCAGCTGCGCGTTCACGGCGACGACGACCGTGGACGCGGACATCAGCAGAGCCCCGACCGACATCGGCAGCACGAACCCGATCGGCGCGAGCACTCCCGCGGCCAGGGGGACGGAGAGGAGGTTGTAGCCGGCCGCCCACCACAGGTTCTGCTTCATCTTCCGGTAGCTGGCCCGGGACAGCTCGATCACGGACAGCACCGACCGGGGGTCATCGGAGGCCAGGATCACCCCGGCGGATGCGATCGCGACATCGGTGCCTGCGCCGATCGCGATTCCCACGTCGGCCTGCGCGAGAGCGGGAGCGTCGTTGACGCCGTCACCGACCATCGCGACCCGTCGGCCCTCGCGCTGCAACTCGATGACCTTCGCGGCCTTGTCCTCCGGCTTCACGCCGGCGAACACCCGGTCGATGCCGAGCTCCTCGCCCACGGTGCGGGCGACCGCTTCCGCGTCGCCGGTGATCATGACCACCTGCACGCCGATCGCGTGCAGCGCGTCGACAGCCTGCCGGGACTCCTCCCGCACCTCATCCGCGAGCCCGAGAGCCCCGATGACCCGACCGCCGGCGAGGACGTGGAGGATGATCATCCCCTCCGCCTCCCACGCGCGCGTCTGCTCGAGCGCGGCAGCGTCGTGCGCGCGCAGCATCGACGGACCGCCCACGCTCACCGCACGCCCCTCGACCTGCGCCGTGACGCCGACAGCGGTCGACGCCTGGAAACCGGTCGCTGCCGGCACCCGCACGCCGCGGCTGTTCGCGGCTGCCACGATCGCCCGAGCGAGAGGGTGCTCACTGTCCGCCTCGACCGCCGCAGCGACCGCGAGCAGCTGCTCCTCGTTCACCCCGTCGACAGTGTGCACGGCGGCGAGCGTCGGCTCGCCCTTGGTCAGGGTGCCCGTCTTGTCGAACAGGACCGTGGTCACCGTGCGCATGCTCTCCAACGCGAGACGGTCCTTGACGAGGACGCCGCCCTTCGCGGCCCGCTCGGTCGCGATGGACACCACCAGCGGGATCGCGAGTCCCAGCGCGTGCGGGCACGCGATGACCAGAACCGTGATGGTGCGGATCACCGCCTCGTCGGGACTGCCCAGCAGCGACCACACGATCGCGGTGATCACTCCCGCGCCCAACGCGAACCAGAACAACCACCCGGCGGCAACATCAGCGATGCGCTGCGCCCGGGAGGACGAGTTCTGCGCCTCCGTGACCAGGCGCTGGATGCCGGCGAGAGCGGTGTCGTCGCCGACGGCCGTCACCTCCACCCGCAACGCCGTGTCCGTGGCGACCGTGCCGGCCACGACCATCGATCCCGGGCCGCGACTGACCGGGCGGGACTCCCCGGTGATCATCGACTCATCCACGTCCGCGGTGCCCTCCAGCACCCGGCCGTCCGCCGGCACCCGGCCGCCGGGACGCACGACCACGACATCCCCCTGCACCAGGTCCGCGGGAGACACCTTCTCCACCTCACCCTCGCGCACCCGCTCCGCCTCATCCGGCAGCAGCGCCGCGAGAGAGTCCAGCGCCGAGGACGTCTGCGCGAGAGAGCGCATCTCGATCCAGTGCCCGAGCAGCATGATCACGATCAGCAGCGCCAGCTCCCACCAGAAGTCCAGCTCGTGATCCAGCAGCCCCGCGCTCGCACCCCACGACGCGAGGAACGCGACCGTGATCGCCAGAGCGATCAGCAGCATCATCCCCGGCGTCCTCGAGCGCAGCTCCGACACCGCCCCCTGCAGGAAGGGCCGGCCGCCCCAGACGTACATCACCGTCCCGAGCACCGGCGAGATCCAGCCGACCCCCGCAACGTCGGGGAGGGAGTAGCCCAGGATCATCGAGAACATGCCGCTGAACACGACCACCGGCACCGCGAACACCAGCATGATCCAGAACAACCGCCGGAACTGGCCGACATGATCGCCGTGGCCGCCGTGGCCGCCGTGGCCGCCGTGGCCGGCAGCGCCCGCCGTCATGTTGTGGCCTGCGTGAGGATCAGGCGCTCCGCGCATCTGGTGCCCGGCGTGCCCGTCAGGGGCCGTACTCACGTGATGACCTGTCCTTCCCGCGTCGACGTCGCGTGCTTCGACGGTGCGGTGAGCACTCTCGTGCTCGTCATCGTGCAGGTGGTGCTGCGCCATCATGACTCCTTCCGGCCGCTTCCGGCCTGATCCGACGGTATACCCCCCGGGGGTATCAGACAACGGGGTGATCGGGCGGAAGATTCCCGACTTGACCGAAGATGTCGGGGCAGGGGCAACGCACCACATCGATACGGGATGGGTTGGGCGGGTGCCTAGGCTGAGCGCATGAGTGACTCCAACCCGTCTGGCACGCCGTCGCCCGTCCCGGAGCGCCCCCGCTGGGTGAAGGTGTTCATGGTCGTCGTCGTCGTCCTCGCGATCGGCTTCATCGTCGTGCACCTGCTCACCGGCGGCGGGGCGCAGATGATGAATCACTGATGATGCTCGGCCCGCGAGCTCGCCGAGTCGCCCTCACCGTCCACGTCCTGGTGTCCGTGGGCTGGTTCGGCGCGGTGGGCGCGTTCCTCGCGATCGCGCTCGTCGGAGCGACCAGCAGCGACCCCTTCACGGTCCGAAGCGCCTACTTGGCGTTGGACCCGCTGGGGACGTTCGTCATCATCCCGTTCGCCCTCGCCTCCCTCGCCACCGGAATCCTGCAAGGCCTCGGAACGCACTGGGGACTGGTGCGCCACTACTGGGTGGCGATCAAGCTGTGGCTGAGTGTCTTCGCAACCGCAGTCCTCCTGCTGCACACGCGCCTCATCGAGACGATGTCCCTCGCCGCCCGCCACGGGCTCATCCCCTCCACGCTCGAGGGAACCCGCACGCAACTGGTCGTCGCGACCGCCGGCGGCGCCGTCGTTCTCGTGGTTATCACCGCCCTGTCCGTCCTCAAGCCTCGCGGCCGCACCCGGCTCGGGCTGAGAGCAACCCGAACGACCTGACCGGCGTTGAGTTCCGGCGTGTCAGCGCCGAGACAATGAGGAGGCGCGGGGGTGATCGCTGCCCGGGCGCAGCGCTATCCAGAGCCCGCACCGCCGGCACACGTACGCGGCGCCATCGTTGAGTGCGTGAACCTGACGTCGACGGCGGGCCCGTCCGCAGCAGGAACAGGTGACGGAGGAATCAGGGTTCACGGGCAGCGATCGCTTCCACGAGCTGCTCCGTCGTCGGAAGACCCGCCAGCCCGCTCGGCGTGAAGTAGATCCGACAGGCAAGATCCGTGGTCCGCCCGCCCGACGGGAACAGGTCTTCCCCGTCGAGGGTGATCGTCGGGGAACCCGCGAAAGCGACGCCGGCGGCGTCCTCCGGTGTCGCCAGAAGCCGGTAGGTGACGGGGATGTCGGAGTGGCCGGTGGACTTCAGCGCCTGGTCCAGGCGAGGGCCGACGTCCTTCCAGTTCGGGCAGTCGTCGATGTGAAGAACCTCGATCATCATTCTCCGATCATCCTCCCGCCGTGCGCGTCGCACCCGAGGAGAGCACTTCTGAGGTTGAGGGTGTCTGCCCCGGAACATCGATCGTCAGCCCGCTCGTGGCTCGCCTGTCGGCGCCCGCTCTAGTCATCGTCATCGTCGTCTTCTACGAGCTCGCCTTCCCAGGCCTCGCGTCCCTCGTGAATGGCGAAGAGAGCGATGACGAACCCTGCAACCGGGTCAAGCCACGCGGCTCCAGTGAGGGCGTAGAGGACGAGCCCGACGAGGGTGGAGACGCTCAACAGCACGCAGATCCGAGTCTCCGCTGCGTCCGCGAGGATCAGGGGGTCTCCGAGCCTCTTCCCGACACGCGTTTTCACCGCCGCAAGGACCGGCATGACGATGATCGAGAGGATCAGGAGCACGATGCTGACCGGGGAGGACTCGGGAGCGTCACCCGCGATCAGGCTGCGGATGCCCTCGATGCTCACGTAGGCGGCGAGGAGGAAGAACGTCACGGCGACGAACTTCAACGTGCGCCGCTCCTTCGCTTCGTCCGCCTCACCATGCCGCAGCCGCGCCGCCAGGCGCAGCCCTACCAGCACGGCGGCGATCGACTCGATGCCGGAGTCGATGCCGAACCCGATCACGGACACGAGTCCCGCGGCGATACCGGCCGCGATCGCGACGATGCCCTCGATGACGTTGTAGGCGACGGTGAACTGCGCCAGGCGCAGCCCGCGTCGGGTCAGCTGTTCGGTCTCGGCGGGGGTGAGTGCGCTCATTCGGTGGTCCTCTCGGGGCGGGGGTGACGGGTCAGATGGGGAGGACGAATCCGTTGATCAGGTTCTGGAGGCGGTAGATCAACTGGGTCCACAGGCCGCTGACCATGGCGGTGCCGATGAGGATGAGTAGCCCTCCGCCGAGGAGGTTGATGGTGCGGATGTGGCGTTTGAGGAAGCTGGTCGCGGTGGCGGCCCAGGAGAATCCGAGGGCGATCAGCAGGAACGGCAGTCCCAGGCCCAGGCAGTACAGCAGGCCGAGGAACGCGCCGCGGCCGGCGGAGGCGCCGTCCAGGCTCAGCGCGGAGATCGCGGCGAGGGTGGGCCCGAAGCAGGGTGTCCAGCCGAGCCCGAACACCACACCGAGCAGGGGTGCTCCGGCGAGTCCGGTCGCGGGTTTCCAGCGGGGGCGGATGGTGCGTTGCAGGAACCGGACCTGCCCGATGAACACGACGCCCATGAGGATCACGAGCACTCCGAGGATGCGGGTGACGGTGTCCTGCCATTCGAGCAGCCATGTCCCGAGGGCGCCGAACGCGGCGCCGTAGGCGATGAAGACGACGGCGAAACCGGCGATGAACAGGCCCACTCCGGCGACGAGGCGGCGCCGGCTGCCTGTGGCGAGGTCGGGGTTTCCGCCGATGTAGGCGAGGTAGCCGGGGACGAGGGGGAGCACGCACGGGGACGCGAACGAGACGAGGCCGGCGAGGACCGCGATGGGCGCGGCGAGCAGGAGTTGGCCGCTGAACACAGCCTCTCCCCAGTTCACGAGGCCGCCTCCGCGATGGTGTCCGCGATGAGGGTGTCGAGGATGGAGCGGGCGGTGACCCGGCCGAGGATCCGCGCGGCGGGTCGGCCGTCGACGTCGAGCACGAGGGTGGTAGGGACGGCGTTCGCGGCGAACTTCCCAGAGAACGCGAGGGCCACGGCGGCGTCGGTATCGATGATCGAGGGGTAGGTGATGCCGTAGGTGTTCGCGAACGAGGTGGCGGTGTCGGCTTGGTCGCGAACGTTGACACCGAGAAACGCCGCTCCGTTCCCGTCGTACTGCTCGTGCAGCGCTTGCAGGTCGGGTGCTTCGGCGCGGCAGGGGGCGCAGGCGGCGTACCAGAAGTTCACGACGAGCACCTGCCCGCGGTAATCCTCGGAGCTGATCGCGTCGCCCGTTTCGCTCGTTCCGGCGAAGTCGACCGGCTCGCCGCGACTGCCGACAGGCCATTCGATGACGGTGCCGTCACCGGCGACGTAGTTCTTGTTCGACCCGCCGCGGTACTGCTCCGCGAGGTCGTCCCGCGCGCATCCGCTGGTCCCGATGCCGATCATCGCGAGCGGGGGAAGGGCCAGCAGGGCGCGGCGGCTGAGGGCGCTCACGAGGCGAGAGCGGCGTCGAGAGCGGCCTGGATGTCTTCGAGGCGTTCGAGCTGGATCGCCTCGTCGTTGACGAAGATCGTCGGCGTGCCCTGCACCCCCAGGTCCTTGCCCGCCTCGAAATCAAAGCGCACCCGCTCGAGCGTCGACGGGTCGGCCACATCCGCGTCGTACTGCTCCAGGTCGAGGCCGATCTCCTCCGCGAAGCCGCGGAACACGTCGGCCTTGGAGTCTTGGCTCTCGCCCCAGCTCGCCTGCGTCTGGAACATCCGGTCGTACATCTCCTCGAACCGGTCCTGCCGCGCTGCTGCCTCGACGGCGAGAGCGGCATTCTCGGAGTTGCGATGCGAGGGAATCGGGAAGTAGCGGGTCGCGAAGGTGACCCGGCCTGCGTACTCCTCACGCAGCTGCTCGATGGTCGGGTAGACGGCCGCGCAGACCTCGCACTCGAAGTCGAGGAACTCGACCAGCGTCACCTTCCCGTCCTCCGCCTGATCGAGCATGTGGGTGTTCTGCTCGAGGACGGGCGTCGCGGCGGCGACCTCTTCGCGGGAGGCGGAGAAGGGCCGGAAGATCGCGATCGCGGCGATGACCGCGACGACGAAGACAGCCGCGGCGATGGCGATCAGGTTGACCTTGGTGCTGGTTTTCACGGGTGGTGCTTTCTGTCAGGCCGGTGGTCGGCAGAAACAAGGGGACGGCGCCGTGATCCGGCGAACGGTGAGGCTCAGGGCTGCGCCTCGATCAGGTTTCGCTCGTCTGTGGTTGGGGCGCGTCCGCTCTGCCGAAGACCTGCAGGAGGGCCCAGCCGGCGATGCCGCAGGTGGTGAAGATGTCGGCGACGTTGAAGATCGCGAACCAGTCGACCGCGATGAAGTCGACGACCTCTCCGCCCAGCGGCGTGTCCGCGGCTCGGCTGATGCGGTCCCAGATGTTCCCTGCGCCACCGCCGGCGGCGAGAGCGAGAAGTGCCGGTCCACCCAGCGGAGCCCCGCGGATGGTCCGCACGAACACCCACACCGTGAGGGTCACAAGAATGACGATCAGTCCGACCGCCAGTGCAGGTCCCAGCTCGGAGCCCATCCCGAAGGCGACGCCGGGGTTGAAGATCAACTCGAACCGCGCTCCGAGAGCGAGCTCGATCGTGCGTCCGTCTTCCAGCGCTGTCAGGGCCCAGCTCTTCGTGAGCTGATCAAGACCGAACGCGGCCGCAATCAGCGCAGCGATGAAAGCCACTCGGAGGACGAGCCTGCGCGTGGCGGGCATCAGAACAGCTCGAGGAGTCGAGGCAGAACACCCGACTCGATCAGGATGAACAGACCCAGGCCGATGAATACGGCAGGCACGAGCCAGTGCTCGACCCTCTCCAACAGCTCGGTCACCGTCTTGTTCGTGCCGACGACGCGAGCGATCAGGCACCACACCGCGACGAGGAGGAAGAACACGATGATCGTGACCACCGTGTCCGCGATCGGGCTCGTGCGGAATACGGGCGTGTAGAGGGAGATGTTGTCCGCGCCGTTCGCGATCGTGATCCCCGCAACGCCCAGCAGCCCGACCGCACTGATCGAACTCTCGTCATCGTCGTCGTCATCATCGCCCCTGCTGCGCAGGGTGCGGATGAGCCCGTACAGACCGATCGCCAGCGGGATCAGGCCCAAAAGCCCCACCCACTCATCCGGGATGATCGTCAACCCGGCGGCGGCAACGACGCTGATCGCGACGAGAGTCGCGAAGCCGAGGTACTGCCCCGCCACAACCTTCCAGCCCGGCAGCGAGCCACGGGCGGACGCGAGGAACAGCACCGTCAGAACCACGATGTCATCGATGTTCGTCGCAGCGAACAGTCCGATTGCCGCCGCGATAGTGCCGATCACGGCGCCACTTCCACGCCCCGACGGACCTCCGATGCGGCAGCGTCCACGTCACGTGCGCTCCGTGCTTCCGCCCCGAACGTGCCGCACAGATCCGCTTGGAACCCCGTCGCCTCCAAAAGTGCCTCAGCGGACTCGAGAAGATCGATCAGCTCCGGACGGGCCAACGAGTAGAACACCTGCCGTCCCTCTGCACGCCCCACGACCAGGCCGCACTCGCGCAGGCAGCTCATGTGCTCAGAAGCCGTCGACTGCGCCACGCCCAGCTCCGCCACTAGATCACTGACCCGAGCCTCACCATGCTGAAGTCGCCGCACGATCTGGAGACGCTTCGGGTCGGCCAAAGAGTGAAAGAGGGAGACGGCGGCAGAGGTGCCCCGCACGTGATCAATCGGCATGCACCGATGTTATCGACAGAAATCGATTTGAGCGACCACTGCCGAGGTGTTCGCGAACGATCGTTTACGAGACGGTCGAGCAGCGCGGCGGTCCAATCGGCGCGCCGTGTTCCACGGCCCGTGTCCGAGAGCTATGACCCGCAACCTACGTTCGCAGTACAGTCAGGCCTATGGCTTCGATCGGATACGCGCGCGTCTCGACCAGAGACCAGAACCCCGACGCTCAGACCGATGCGCTCACGGCAGCCGGCTGCGAGAAGGTGTTCGTCGAGCACGCCTCCGGAGTACTCGCGAAGCGTCCCGCGCTCGAGGACGCTCTCGACTACCTCCGCGAGGGTGACTCCCTCGTCGTGACGAAGCTCGATCGCCTCGGCCGGTCCGTGCGGAACTTGAAAGAGGTAGCCGACGGCCTCCAGCAGCGCGGCGTCGGACTGAAGGCGCTGTCTCAGGGCATCGACACCACCACTCCGGGCGGCCGGCTGTTCTTCCACATGCTCGCCGCGATCGCGGAGTTCGAGCACGACCTCATCGTGGAGCGAACCCACGACGGCCTTGCCGCCGCTCGAGCTCGCGGACGTAAGGGCGGCGGGCGCTTCAAGATGACGCCGACGAAGGCGAAACAGGCGCGTGCGATGTACGACGAGAAGACCTACACGGTCCAGCAGATCGCCGACACCTTCGGCGTGTCTCGCGGCACCATCTACCGCCACCTCACCGAAGACCACTGAGAGCCGCCGCGACGAGCGTCGCGGTTCACAGACCCGAGCGAACACCGGCCTCTGGCCGGCGGCGGTGTTGAGCGCTGTGCGCATTTTTGCCTGGAAGCCTTCGGCAGCGTACGGGCCTCCAGTGTCCGCGCAAGCCGCTGCGCGGCCGGCTCCTCCGAGGTTCTCGGCACGCGGTCGCTGCGCTCCCTCACATCGCGCCGACAACCTCTCCTCCTCCGCCCTCCGGGTTGCGCTCCCGCCTCCGACCCTGCTCGGCACTACGTGCCTTCCAGGCAAAAAAACGCTGGGAGAGAAGGAAGAACAGGCGAGCCAAACCATCCCCGCTGGCTTGACAAATCTGATTGAGAATCACGGCAAAAAAACGATGAGGAAGAGGAAGAACATGCAGCAGATCACCACCGTCAGCACCTTCGTCCCGGCCGCGAACGAGGACGGGATGCAGAGCCAGTTGCGCCGGATCGCCGAGCGCGACGTCGACCTCTCAGGTCTGGCACGCAACGGGTGGGCGCTGGCACACACCGCCACGATCCCCGGCCCCGAGGGCGTCATGTTCGTGGACACCCTCACCCGCACCGAATCCTGACCCGCAACACCACCGAGGAGCAAACGCCATGTCCGACACCATCACCACCAGTCTCGCGGCCGAGGAGCCGACCCTCTGGGGCGCGGTGGCCGAGTTCGCGTCCGTGTTCTCCCACGGGGACACCGCCGACGAGCTGGCCGTGCGACTCAGCTGCGCCGAGGTCGACGCGCTGGCCGGACTCCTGCGAGCATTCGGACGAGATGAGGCCGCGGACCTGTGGATCGCGGAGCACGCGAGCGACGACGACGAGGGCGACGCCCACACCCCGGAAGGAACCCACCGATGAGCGAGCAGCAGCAGACCACGCCCGACCCGGCGGCGACCTACCAGGCGGCCGTCGCGGCCTTCGCGGCCACGCTCTCCGACCCGGCCGTCACGGAAGCGATCGCCCCGACGCTGCCGTGCTGGCGCGCGACGGGCATCATCGACCTCCTCACCCAGGCCGGACACCCCGACGCCGCCGAGAAGTGGGCCGAGCTGCACGCCTGGTCCCCGGTCAACGACGAGCACGACCCGCACCGCGGCGACCGGTGGGACGACTGATGCTCACCGTCTACTCGAAGCCGTCGTGCGTGCAGTGCACCATGACCTACCGGGTGCTCGAGAAGAAGGGCATCGAGTACACCACCGTCGACATCACCACCAACCCCGCAGCGCTCGCGTACGTCACGGAGGAGCTGGGCTACTCCGCCGCCCCCGTGGTCGTCGCGAGCGACCAGGACCACTGGTCGGGCTTCCGCCCCGACCTCATCGAGAAGCACGCCGCATGACCGGCCCGAACATCACCGGCGACGACTACCGGGCCGGGTACCTCGCCGGACAGGCCGACCGGCAAGGCGAAGTCGACTGGATGGAGAACGAGGCCGACCGGCTCTACCGCCTCGCCTACGGCGACGAGCGCCGCGTCCAGGACCTCACCGTCACACGCGCCGAGCTCGAACAGCGCAGAGCGCTGTCCGAGCCGCCCGTGGAAGTCACCCGCCGCGACGCTCTGGCGTCCTGGGGCATCGAGACACCCGCCACCGACACCCCGGCGGCCGCGGCCGCGAACGAGAACCCGTCGACGTCGACGGGACCCACCAACCGCACGAGCAGGAGACGACAGATGAGCACCAGGACCATCACCGGCAACCTCGCCGCCGACCCCGAAGCCGTGCAGGCGGGCCGCGTGCAGATCGTGAAGCTGCGCGTCATCGAGAACACCGGCGAATACCGCGCGGGGGAGTGGACCCCGCACGACGCCCCGACCACGCACTACGTCGAAGCGAAGTTCGAACTGGGCGAGCACGTGCTCGCCTCACTCCACAAGGGAGACGGCGTGATCGTCGTCGGCTACGAGCGCACCGTCGCCTGGGGCGAAGGAGAGAACCGCCGCACCGGCCGCGTCCTCGAAGCCGACGCCATCGGCCCCAACCTCACCCGCGCGACCGCCGTCGTCACCACAACCACCCAGCGCGAACCCCGCCGCAGCGCCGCCCCCGCGGCTGAGTAAGTTGGTCGGCATGTGGGACGGGATCGCTCTGCTGCTGGCCGTGACAGGTGCCGCGCTCGTCGTCGCCGGTATCGTGCCGCTTTATCGCGACTCCGAGATCCACTCCGCGCAAGTGTCCGAGGTCGCGGTCGACAAGCGCGCTCGGGCCCGCGGCGCTCTCCTGGCTGCCGTTGTTCTCTTCTCCGCAGCGGCCGTCGCACTCCTCGCCGGGACGGCCTGAGCCCCTACTCCGAGACGTCCGCGATCCGGAGCGCGGAGAGGATGACGTGATCCTCCGGAATCGCTGCGCGCACTTCCGCGATCGCCGAGGCCGACGTCACCGCGATGATCTTCTTCTACGGGCGATATTCGCGATTGTCCGTGGTCGAGGGCGGCGGCCCCGGATTTGGCTGCTGATAACTGCCCACACCGAGTGAGGCCAGTCCGGCGGACACCGCCGCACCCACGACGCGGGCGACGAACGCTACTGACTTCCCGACGAGCTTCAACGCTGTTGCCATCACGGAACCATCACCTTCAGGACTGGATGGCAACGCTAGTGGCTTGGAGCCGCCCGGTGCTCTACTCGAGCCGTCCGCGATCCGGAGCACGTAGAGGATGACGTGATCCTCCGGAATCGACGCGCGCACTTCCGCGATCGCCGCGCACTGCGCCGATACGACTCGCTCGAGCAAGTGGGTTGGCGTCACCGGCCCGTGAGGGGCGATCCCCTCACACTCCCCCCCTGAAGCGGTCGCTCGGGGGAGCGGCTGTGTTCGTTCCTCGCGCTGGTCAGCGCCAGTGGGCGAGTTCGCTTGCCATCAGCAGTCGAGCACGAGCGAGGAGCCCGCGCACAGCAGCTGGGGTTAGGTCGAGGTCGAGAGCGATCTCGTCGTAGCTGAGCTCGTGCAGCTGCCGCAGCTCCCAGCAGCGACGCTGCAGCACCGGCAGCTTCTCGAGCACCCGCCGAGCGTCCGCCGCGAGAACGGCGCATCGGCCGGCGGCTTCGGGGTCGTCCTTTTCGAGCGCCGGCAGTTCCTCGTTCAGCTCCGACCGGCGCGCGGATGCGGGCGCGCGGAGGCGGTCGATGCTGCGCCGGCGGGTCGTGGTCGCCAGCCAGCCGGCGATCGTGTCCCCGTCGATCACGTTGTCGATGTGCGTCCATGCGGCGAGGAACGTCTCCTGCACCACGTCATCGACGTCGGCGGAGCTTCCGAGGGTTCGCGACGCGATCGCTCGCAGCAGACGCGAGTAGCGGTTCACGATCGCCGCGAACGCGCGGTCATCGCCCGACGCGGCGCGGATGACGAGCACCCGATCCGAGTCCATCGGCAACGCGGGCAGGGTCCCGTGATCGAGCAGTACGGCAGGAGCGGTGGCTCGCGTCTGAGGTCGTGCGGTGGCGAGCATGCGGGCTCCGGTCGTCGAAAAGTATGTGTCCGCATACTTCGTAACAGAGGCACGTATCGATGACCCAGGCCTTGACCCCAATGCAGGGGCGTATATAAACGACAGATTCGACCCTAATCGGCAATTGTCGTTCTTCAGGGCGTGATCCCGTTCCGGGGCGCGAGCTGCACTCGCGCAGCGGCGACGGAGCGCCGCGGGTCGGAGGCCGCGAGGCGGCCCGTTCCACCTGTTTTCTTCACCTCTCCGCGGTTTCAACCTATTTCGCTCCACCGGCTCCGTGCCACCGATCCCGGACGCGCCCTGCGGGCTTATTTCGCCCGCTCTCGGTGTCACTGCGCCGCCTCCACTCAAACGGTTTTCCCCGCCGGAGAGGCAAAGAAAAACGATCAGCCAGAGGGAGCACCCACACCATGCAGACCACCACCGACTTGCAGACCACCACGAAGACCTACCTCACGCTCGGAGGCACCCGCGCGGTCGACGTCCGCGTCGTGGGCACCGACCCCCAGACGACGCCCTCGGTGCACGTCACCCGCCGCAAGTCCGGCGTCTGGGAGGCGTGGCACTCCGACCAGCTGCACGGCATCACCAGCGGCTCGTTCCGCCGCTGCGTCGCCCACGCCCGCCGCGCAGCGATCCGCCGCGTCGCCCCGTTCCTGAACCGCTGAGAGGACCACACCATGACCCGCACCGACACCGGCCGCGCCACGGCCGAGCAGCTCGCCCTCATCCTCGCGACCAGCCGCGACGAGGACCCGGAGAACGCCACCGCGACCGACGCGGAGATTCTCACGCACACCCGCAACACGCTCGGACTGCCGGGGGAGTGCGGACCCGGCGGGATGCCTGTCTACGACGACGGCACCGCCGAGGCCGCCGCGTTGATCGCGTTCCTGACGCCCGCCGAGTAGTGCGGGGGAGGGGCCGGCCTTCGGGCCGGCCACGAGGGGCGACCCCCTCGCGCTCCCCGTGTTCCGCCGGAGGCGGGACGCGAGCTCCGCACGCGCAGCGGTGACGGAACACCGCCGGCGGGAGCCGCTACGCGGCAGGTCCTTTGCTCGCCTGGCTCACGCTCGGCATCGCGTTCCTCCTGGGACACGCGGTCATGCGTGGTCATCGGTCGCGAGGAAGTCAGACCTCCGGCGCCCAGATGTCGGCTACGCCGGCCTGCAGGCGCATCTCGCCGAGTTTCAGTTGCTTGCGAAGACGAAGCCGGGTGTAGGGAACCAGGACCACCAGCGCGATGCCCTCCCGATGTTCCGACTCGACTCGGATGGCGTCACCGCTCCCGCTGATCGTGACCACGCTGACGTACGCGACCGCCCGTAACGACTGCCGGTTCTCTCTGCTGGCACGCCGGAGCTCGTCGAGGTCCGCCTGGGACGAGTTGTTCCCGCGACCCGGCTCCGGCTCCACCATGCTCAGAACGCTGCGCCCGTCGGTGTCGATCGAGGCGGAGAACGGGCCGAGCTCGCCGCGCTTTCCGAGAGCCTCAACGGCGCGAGTCATCGTCAGATCGAGAAGGCCGTCGAGATCCTCTTGCGCTTCGGCTGATGCCGTCTCACGCCACATCATCATCTGCACACAGTGCCACAGGCCGCAGTCTCGCGCTGGACGGAACCGCGGTCGCGTAGACGGCGAAGGCCACACCCGTCTCCCCGGTCGGGGGCGCGAGCTGCCCTCGCGCAGCGGTGACGGAGCACCGCCGGCGGGAGCCGCTGCGCGGCGCGTTTCTAGGTTTTCTTCACCTCTCCGCGGTTTCAACCTATCTCGCTCCGCCGGCTGCGTGCCGTCTCCCTCGGACGCGGTCGCACGCTCCCTTATTTCGCCCGAGAGAGCCGTCACTCCGCCGACTCCACTCAATTGGTTTTCACTCGCCGGAGAGGCAAAGAAAAACGATCAGGAAGACGACAAAAGCCCCGTAGTTGGCTTAGAACCACGGGACTCGTCACCTTCATGGTCGCACACCGATTGAGGAGAAACCATCGTGACTATCACCACCGGAACCGGGACCGTTCAGCACATCGACCCGACCGCCCTCGTGATCGAGGCGAACGTCCGCACCAGCGCCCCGCTGACGAAGGACTTCATCGCGTCGATCCGCGAGAACGGCGTCATCACCCCGGTCCTCGCCCGCCGCGACGAGCACGGGAACGTCATCGTCCGCGCCGGACAGCGCCGCACCCTCGCCGCCCGCGAGGCCGGAGTGCCCACCATCCCCGTCTACGTCGTGGAGGGCGACGAGACGACCGCCGACCGGATCGTTCAGCAGATCATCGAGAACGACCAGCGCGCCGAGCTGAGCGTCGCGGACCGCACCGCCGCGTGGGCGCAGCTCGCGTTCGAGGGCGTGTCCGCCGCAGCGATCGCCAAGCGCACCGGCACGAAGACCGACGCGGTGAAGAAGGGGCTTGCGGTCGCGGAGTCCGCGACCGTCACGTCCGTTCTGCACGAGCACGAGCTGACCCTGGACCAGGCGGCGGTGCTGTTGGAGTTCGAGGACGACGCCGACGCCCGCGCGACTCTGATCGAGGTCGCCACTCACGACCCTGCCCAGTTCGAGCACACCGCGCAGACCCTCCGCGACGAGGCCGCGCACCAGGCGCTCCTCGTAGCGACCGCCGCCGAGTACACCGGCAACGGCTTCCAGATCCTCACCCGCTCCGACGCCTACGGCGACGCAGCGACGTGGACGCCGGTGCGGCAGCTGCGCGGCGACGACGGGAAGAGCGTCACCCCCGAGCAGGTCGCCGCCGCTCCCGGGCGCGGAGTGCTCATCGACACCAGCTGGCGCGGCGAGGTCGAGGTCACCCTCTTCGTCCAGGACCCGACCGCCGCCGGATTCACCTACGCCTACGGAGCCCCCGAGCAGCCGCAGACCGAGGAGGAGGCCGAGGAGGAGCGGGCCGAGAAGTCCGCGGAGCGGAAGGTGCTTATCGCCAACAACAAGGCGTGGAACGCGGCCGAGAAGGTGCGCCGCGAGTGGATCGCTACGTTCCTCGCCCGTAAGACCCTCCCGAAGGACGCGGATCGTGTCATCGCTCTCGGCCTCACCACACACCGGTTCGCGGTGTCGTCGGGGATGACGGGCGGCAGCGACCTCGCGCACGCGCTGCTGCGCATCGAGCGCCCCTCCGGCTACCGCGCGGACGCCCTCGCTGCGCTGGTCGAGGCGAACCCCGCGAAGGCCCGCCTGGTCGCGCTGGCCGTCGTGCTCGGAGGTCAGGAGGCGCACACGAGCAAGGAGTCCTGGCGCCGCGGCGACGAGCGCACGGCCGAGCACTTCCGCCAGCTCGCGGCCTGGGGTTACGCGCTCTCCCCGGTCGAGCAGGTCGTCACCGGCGACAGCACCCCCGCCGACGCCGCAGGGCTCAGCTAGCCCACCCGGCGGGGACCGGCTCGCGCCGGTCCCTGCCCCTCCTCTTCTCCCACTGCTGCACAGGAAGGCCCGACCATGACCACCACGACCACCGCACCCCGCCCCGCCCACCGCTTCGACCCGTACCAGGACGACCCGACGCTCCGCGCGGCCGAGGCCGCCGTCGACTCCGCGGCCGCGACCGGCGACGCCGACGCGACCGCCGCCGCAGCGCGAGCGCTGATCATCGCCGCTGCCGCCTACGGCTGGCCCACCGCGACCGCCCTCGTCTTCACGTACGAGACGACTGGTCCCATCGCCCACGTCTGGGGACTGTGGAAAGTCCTCGACGCTAACCGCCAGGTCCTCCGCGAATGGGACGAGGAGCCCGGCGACATGACCGACGAGTCCGAGGAGGAGCTGATCGCCCTCGACCTCATCAGCAACCGCCGCGCCACCCTCGACTACACCGACTTCCCAAAGCCCATCGGCTCCACGACCCTGATTCTCCACACGCTCGCGCTCTGAGCGCGTGTGCGGGCCGACCCGAAACGGGCCGGCCCGCACGAGGGGGAGAGCCCCCTCGACCCCCCCGGACCCGCGCAACGGCAGCACGGCCAGAGTCGTGACCGGATGCGACGATGGACGCGCTCGCACCCGTCGCGACTGCCGGTCGTCGCGCCTCATCAGACAGGACACCCACGATGAAGCTCTACCCCGACGTGATCAGCACCCTCCGCGCCCAGGAAATCGACCCTGACGAATGGGCGCGCGAGTACGGCTCGCCCTCCATCGCGGAGTGGGCCGGCGACGAATGCGGCTGCGCCGACGACCGCTGCATCGGCCACCACCACGACAAGCAGGAGGACTGCGGCTGCTTCCCCGCGATGCTCGAGCAGCACTTCGCCCAGGAAGACGCTCGCGGCCACCGGACCCTCAAATGGCGCACCACTCCCGTCAGTGTCGTCGTCTCAGCAGAATCCGACCTGGAGGACTTCGGGCTCCTCGCTCTTGCCGACCAAGACCAGATCGACCTCTTCGCCAGCACCGACGTCGACACGGCGGCGATGACGCAGGAACACACCACCGCCGAAGAGACAGCCCGGATCGCAGCGTTCGCCGCCGAGATGTCCACCGCCGGCTCCCTGAGCACCGAGCAGTACGAGCAGCTCGGAGAGATCCACCACGCGGTCCTCAACCGTGCCAAGGACGCAGGCGACTCCCGATACGACCTCTACCGCGCGACGGAACGGCTCTCCCGCGCCATCACCGAGGTCTGGGACCGCGACGTCGCCGCGTACCAGGACGCCTACCTCACCGTCGTCCGCGACACCCTCACCACCCGAGGTCTCACGACCGGCATCAAGGTCGTCACCTTCGCTGACCGCGACACCGGGATCTACGACGAAGACCTCGCGCACGACCTGCGCGACGTCGCCCTGCTCACCACGCCACTGCCCGTCATCGGAGCCCCCAGGGAGGAGCGCAAGATGACGGTCGACGCGCTGCGCGCCGCCGGCCTCAGCTACATCGAGCGCGCCCGCGCCGTCGTGTCCGCCGAGGCCGCGGCCCAGTAGCGATCAGCGGCGAGGCCGCGACTTGTACTTTTTCCCCGCCCGGATGTTCCGGTTCTCGATCACCCCGACCACCGCCAGGCCGGCGGCCACGGTGACGATCAGTACCCACCCGAGCACGTTGAACCACTCACCGGTGAACGCCGCGTAGGTCTGCTCACCCGCGATCGCGAAGAGCATGAACGACAGCCCGAACCACACCATGCCGTTGCTGATCAGGGCAGCACGCGCGAGCTTGGTCCGAGGCTTCGACATGCGCTCACCCTCCCACCGCACCCTGGACGTGTCCACGAGACCCGCGCACTGCCCGAGCGTCAGTCGAGCTGGACGCTGCTACGCAATTCGCTGCCGCTCCACGTCTCGAGCACCCACCGATCCGGTGCGGGCGGTACGCCCGCCATATCCCATGCTGCTTCCCAGGCCCGCTCTGCGTTGCCGTAGACCCCGATGACGTCCGACGTCTCGGCCCAGAAGGCCCTCCGAAGAAGGAGGTAGTGCTGGCCGTCGATGCTGGTGCTCACACCTCGAATCCTCGTCGGCCGGAGAAGCCTGCGGACAATCTGGCGCGAAGCCCGTCTCCGCTGGCGCACCACCGAAGGGACCGAAGTAGCCGAATCCGGTTACCGCTGGCCGACGTGTGGTGCAAGACCGACGAGTTGCCGCAGAAAGGGTCCCAGGGCGGTTTCAGGGCGCCGTCCGCGCGATTCCTACGTCTAGGGACGCATTTTCGGTCGACCGCCGCTTTTTCGCGCTCAAATCGCCTCTGAGCGCCGCGGATGTCGTACTGGCGTGGGATAATTAGGACCGCATACGCAAAGACCCCTGTCGGCACCTGCTGACAGATTTGGGTCAGCGGCCACAGGGGTCGATACGGATTTTCCCGGCAAGGAATCGTGTCGAGCTTAACCCAGGGTGCTGCTGAGGACTACCTCCTCAGCAGCACCCTGGGAGACCGTGCGATGCAGGAAGAGCCCACGATGAACGCACCGGCGAACCCCGAATCGGCCACACCCGAGCACACTCCCTCCCTCGTGCACCTGCGCGATTTCGTCCGCGCTCGCGCCAAGGGCAGACGGACCCACGTTGCTCAGGACCGCGAGCAGGTGTTCGCGTCTCGCGACGGAAACTTCTTCGCCTTCTTCTACGAGCGGTTCCTCAGCGGGACTATCGAGTACATCAACGACGGCTGCCGCGGCTCAGCCCTCCACGACGTCGTAGAAGCCGCCCCCTCGAACAAGCGCGCCAGCTACGAAGCCGCCGCGCGAGGCATGCTTGCCCTTCTCGGGACGACAGCCGTGCGGTCCGCCCGACGACAGCAGCGCAACGTCGTCGTCATCGACGTCGACGGCACTCAGATGGTGAGCCTGCGCCTCCACCTCATCCTCGAACTCAGTGACGGGGAGCGGTTGGCCACGCACATCTACTTCCCCGATCAGGCACTGACGCCGTCGGAGATCTCCCTCATGGAGACATCGATCGCCCTCGCCACTCAGCAGCTGGACAACGGAACCGCCCCCGCCCTCCTGCTCGCCCGCACAGGCGAGCTGAGAAGGATCGACCTGAGCGCCGCGACGACCGCGGAGCGCCGCGCATACCTGCGCACCGAGGCAGACGCCTATAAGACGGAATGGGAGCTCGGCGCCGAAGCGAGCTGAGCACCGGCACAACGGTGAACGTTGCCTAGGCCGCCAAGACCCAAACATTACGGCCGTCTCCCTGTGCGCCGACGGCAAGGGCATCGTTCACCGGCTCGCCGTTCCTCATATCGGGGAGCTGCTCTCGGCCGCGACTGAGCCGCGGCCGAGAGCAGTGCGACACCGACGCCCCCGCGCCGGTCTGTCGCGCGGCCTGAACGAAGTCCCCACTTCTCGGCCGCGTCGCCACAGTAGAGCCCGCGGGGCGGACAAACGCCGCTCCGGGGTCTCTCTGCGGCGGTCTATTGCGGCGAGGTGGGGGCTCGACAACGCCGAGCCCGCCACCTCGCTCACTTGTTCGTGAGCTGCCAGGCCATGTCGATCTGCTTGAACTCGGCGTCGTAGCACTGGACATCCACGCCCGCGTCGTAGGCGCCGTCGCCGTAGGAGTAGCTGATGACGGGCGCTGTCACGTCCGGGACGTTCAGCGGGTAGCCGGCGTCCGCCATGCACTGCTGGAACCGGCCGAAGGCGTCTCGGTACTCGGCCTCTGTCACGTCGCCGTCGCCGGTAGCGGCGGACTGCTCCGCGGACACTGACACCGGCGCCGCCGGCGCCGACCAGGACGCCCAGAGCATGTATCCGCCCGTGCCCTCCACGCTGACCGTGTGGGGTCCCGAGCCGATCAAAGGAGTGCCGCCGCCGGACCCGACGTTGGGTCCCCCGCCGCAGTAGTAGGTGGTCCTCAACTCGCTGTCATCGATCGACGTCGTGAACGTCCCCGGGTCCACGCATCCGAGAGAGACGAACAGCTCGGACTCGCCCTCCGGCGCGGGGCCGACATCGAGAGTCGCCGGCCCGCTCCCAGCCTCCACGACGAACGGGTCCCCGACGAGCACTGTCGTCGGGGGCACCATGTCGGCCAGGCGCTCGATCGTCGCCGCCGGGTAGGAGGCGTCGACCTGCCCGGACGTCACGACGGCGGCGGTCGCGGAGACCGCCGCGCCCGTCAGCGCACCAGAGATCGCGAACACCGCGATTGCCTTCCACGCCGCCAGGCGCCGCGGCGCCGGGCGGGCGGAGTCCGCGAGAGAGACGAGCATGCTCCGCTGCGCACGGTCCCGTTCGATGAGTTCACTAGGCATTGGAGACACCTTCCTGTCGGAAACCGCCCGATCGCGGTTTCGCCATCTCTTCTCGTAGGCGCGCTCTCGCGCGAGTGAGGCTCGATCGAGCCGACGACGCCCGGACCCCGAGCACGGCCGCCGCCGCGTCCGCGGAGAGGTCCTCGAGCACGCAGAGCGTGATGACCTCCTGATCCCGCGCCGACAGCCGCCGCATCGCCTCGAACACCGGCGCGTCCTCCGCGAGCTCCGCCGGGTCGTAACTCGCCGGCGGCGGAGGCAGCCTGCTTAGTGCCGCACGGTGGCGGCGTTCCGAGCGGGCGAGGTTCAAGCAGGTGTAGGTGGCGGTGCGCAGCAGCCACGGCAGGATCGAGTGCTCCACGAACCGGATCCGCTCGCGCTTGCGCCACGCCTCGAGGAACGTCAACGACACCAAGTCCTCCGCCTCCCCAGGAGTCGGAGCGAGCCCGAGCGCGTGCCGGCGGACACGGTCGCGGTGCCGGTCGAAGATGCGACCGAACGCCTCACCCTCACCCGCTACGACGCGAGCCCAGTCCTGCTCATCAGTGACGCTCATACCTAGAAGTGTCCGCAGTGCTACGAATCGCTGCACCCTCGCGCAAGTTCCTTCGAGCGCGGAGGCCTAAGCCGTCCCGTCAGGGGATCTTAAGTTCAGCTGGTCGGTGCGACACTCTCTGCCAGACCGAACGACGAGACTCGCTCGATCTAATCCGGCCGGACCTAGGGTGGGCAGATGAGTCGTCGTTCTGTTGCACTCACACTCCTGCTGGCTGTCGTGGGCACCATGACCGCCTGCGCGCCGGAGCCCGTTGATCGCGCGCAGCTCGCCCAGTGGCGCTCGGATCGTCAGGCTGACGTCGACGCGGGAGGTCCTTTCCTCGCTGTGCTGTCGTCCGATTCGAGCGCGGGGCAGGAGGGGGATCGGCTGGTATCTGCCTTCGACCAACCGGTGCTGCCCGGCGCCATTACCTTCGAATGCTTCGGGGATGGCACGGTCGAGCTGCAACTCGACTCCGACTCCAAGACCGGCACGGTCACGACAGGCAAGACCACTGTCCGAACCGTGGACTGCGGCGACGGCCCGCTCGACATCGACCCGGCCTCCCTCGGCACAGACCCCATCAATCTCGTCGGCGCGGCTACAACTGACGCCGATCGCGACACGGCGTGGTTCCTGACGCTACGTGGGGCGCAGAGCACGCCCTGACGGTTCACCGCTCATGTCGGCTCCCGCGGGGCAAGCTGGTTCGTCCCGTAAGGGGATGCTCCACCGCGACAGATCCACTGTCTTGACGCAGGCACGAACGTGCTCACTCATCGCCTCATCACCATTGACGGTCCCGTGAGGGATCCCTGGCCGGCTGATGAGGTCGTGCTGCGGCCGGATTCAGCTGGTGAGTCGGCGGACCTGTTCGATGGAGAGCTGGCGGTCGGCGTAGAGGACGATTCGAGCGGTCGGGTCCGGGCTGTGCGCATTCGGACCTTCCCACCTCCGCTGAAGGCCGAGTCGCTCGATGGTGCGGCGGGAGCGTGCGTTGCGTTCTGCGACGACCGCGGTGACGGGCAGTTCCGGTCGGAGTAAGTGGGCGAGTTCGATGCCGGTGAGGGCGACTTCCTGCGCGTAGCCCTTTCCCCAGTGGTCGGGGTGGAGGGTGAACGCCACGTTCCAGGCCGCGTCGGAGAGGAGGGTGCATCCGCCCATTCCGATCAGATCATGGTTGTCGGTGGGGGATTCGCGCCGGCGGATCACCCAGCTGCTGAGTCCGTCTTGTGTCCACTGGGTCCTTCGGTATGCGATGACGGCCCGGGTCTGATCGGCGGAGAGATGGAGGAGAAGTGGATCTTCTTCCGCGATCCGTGGGTCGGTGTAGAGGCGGGACAGCTCGTGGAGGTCGGTTTCGGCGGGCCGGCACAGTCGGAGTCGGTCGGTGAGCACGTCGAGGTTCTGTGGGGCGCAGGCCTGTCCGTCGCTCACGATCATGGGACGAGGATTCCACGTTCCGACCGCTCGACCAGCGTTATGTGCGCGTGCGATCCGTCGCGGGAGGCCGCCCGTACGGGGACGGGTTAGCGGTCAATCCTGCGCAGTGAACTCGATCTCGGGTGCTGCCCCGTCCGCCAGGAGGAAGTAGCCGATGAACACGACGTCTTCGCTCGTGGTGTCGAACTTGGAGACGATGACCCCGGCAGGCTCGTAGAAGACGTCGCCCGCGCGAAGGGTGGTTTGTGCCTCCTCACCGATCTGGAATGTGACCGACCCCCTTTCGATGGCTCCGAAGACAGGGCCGTTGTGAACGTGAGCACCGCCCTTCGTGCCAGCTGCGATTGAGATTCGGCGCACCTCGACGTGGGACACGTCTATGCCGCCTGCAAGCGACTGGTGGAGAAGAGTTGATCGAGTGATGGGCGATTCAGTCATGGTCACAGCCTGGTCGGACGGATCGCTCAGACGTGGGTCGTCGGACTCAGGAAATACGGCTCGCAATGTGCGGTTCTCGCCAACGGCCGCGTGGTCCGACACCCCCGCCGCTGCCGGAACTTGTCTCGATAGCCGATGGGCTAGCGCGTCAGACCCAGCGTTTCTCTGCAGACCTAAGTGCTCGTTCCGAGGGCTGCGGGGACAGCAGGTCACCGAGCTCGCGCTTCGCCTTCTGGTAACGGCTGCGCGCAGTCGACGGCGGAACGGACACGATCTGAGCCGCCTCGCTGAGAGAGAAGCCGTCCCAATGCACGAGCCGCACCAGTTCTGCCAGCTCCGGAGAAAGCTTGCTCAGCGCTGCTTGGACGTCGAGGGTGACGTCGGAGGGTTCTCCGGTCACTTCGATGGGTTCGACGGTGCCGCGAAGCTTTTCGGCCAGGAGGTCTTGGCGCCGGCGCGTCCTACTGGTGTTCAGGACGACGTTCCGCGCGACCCCGAACAGCCAGAGGCGGGCGTCCTCGTCCGGCAGGGGCATGGACGACGACCGGCGCCACGCGATCGTCATCGTCTCAGAGAGCGCGTCGGGAGCGTCGTCGGTGCCGACTCGGCGTTCGAGGTAGTTCAGAAGGTCACGGGCTGTGGCGTCGAGGATGGCTACGACGCGATCGGCTCGCGTGTCGCGGCGGCTCACTGGGTGAGGTCTGCCTGGGTGAACTGTGCGCAGTCGTCTTGGCTTCCGGTGGAGAGGTCTGAGCCGGTGACGGGATCGACCACCCCTCTATCCTCGAGCTCGTCCCAGACGACGTTGGTGATCGCACCCACCACGGCTTGGCGGTACAGCTCGTCTTCCGAGTACAACTCGGTCGCGGGCACCACGGTGTCGCCGTCGTCGCCGCGGACAGTCACGTCCCGAGCGACGATCCGGGCCAGCTCGCCATCGATGTCAGCGAGGGCGAGCACGTCGGTGGTGCGAAATACGTCCTGCGCCTCCTTGATGTCCTCCGGGTCGCCTTCCCTGACGACGCTGCGCAACTCGCATTCTCTTCCGCTGGGCAGCGTGAAGTGGACAACGGAATCCGGATTCGCCACATACGGCTGCCAGCCGGAGAGCGTCGCTGCTGCTGCTGCTCCCGTACCGCCCAGAGCGAGAGCGACGACGGTTCCGATCACGAGCGCGCGCGGCGTTGCCTGTCGCCGGCCGCGTCGCGCGTTCCACTCCGCTCCGCGAACCATCTCTCGAAGGGCAGCGTCGGAGACGGCTTCCGCCAGTGGGGTCGGCGGCGCCGATTCGTCCAGGAGCGCGTTCATCGCCCGATCGCTGTCTGCGTCGTGAGGTTCGGTGGTCATGATCTGCTCCTGTGCGCTCGAGTGGCCTTCACTCTGTACATGTCCGGCAGGACCCCGAACTGACGACGCGACGATGGAATCAGTCGAGAGTCTGTCCCGTAAGGGGATGGCCATCTGACGGAGCTAGACCTCGGCTTGGAGTTCCGACTTCAGCTGTTGTCGAAGTCGCGCGTATCGGGTCCGGATCGTGGAGGGGTTTTTCTCGAGGATGCGTGCGGCTTCTTCGAGGGTGAAGCCTTCCCAGTGGACCAAGCCGATGATGTCGCGATCAACGGCGGGCAACCTCTCGATGAGGTGGTGGAGGTGCGCGCTGATGTCGTCCAGCTGGTCGTGGGCCGGGTTGTGAACGACAATCTGGTCTCGGAGGCGGTCAACGAGGCTGGTTCGGCGGCGATTCGAGCGGTGGTGAGTAGCGAGGACTCGGCGTGCGACCCCGTAGATCCAGAGCGTCCCTTCGTTGCCGGCGGGTACGTCTTTCGCGCGGCGCCAGACGGTGAGCATGGTCTCGCTGAGGAGGTCGGGGGCGTCATCCAGGGGAGCTCGGCGGGAGAAGTAGCGCAGTAGCGGTTCCGCCTGGGCGAGAAGCAGGAGCTCCACCCGTCTGGCGCGCTCGTCGTCGCCTCGCCGCGTCGAGGAGGCTTTCGATGACAGCTGGTCGTCCAGGGTCACCGCAGTTCTCCTTCGCAGTCGGATTCGGCTCCGCTCAGCATGTCCTCGGGCACCAGTTCGTCGGGGACTTCGGCCCAGATCACCGTGGTCAGAGCCGCCCCGAACGAGAACTTGTCGAGGTTGGCCTGCGTGAGGCCGGCGGCCTCTTCGCTGTTCCGTGGGATGTAGGGATGTGCGAGGGCTTCTTCGTAGACGCGCTGGCCGATCCCTGACCAGTCGTGCTCAGCGATGAAGTCCTTTACCGCTGCCGGGTCGCTCGTGCCGCCGATGCCGGCCTCGACCGCGTAGTGACAGCTGACCTGTCGACCCGAGTCGGTCGTGTAGTTGATCGGGACGATCGCGTCCGCATCGAATCCCACGGTGAAGACGACGGCCCCGGCTGTCGTCGCGGCGAGGACACCGATCACGGGGAGGATTAGAAGCGGGCGACGCCACCACGGACGCCGTGGTGTCGCGCTCTCCGCGGTGGCGGACACCAGGTCCTCAATAACAGTGCGAGACGCGAGCCCACCTATCGGACTACGTCCCGAGCGGGCCAGGAACTCATCGAATCCGTCGTCGTCCATCGTTTCCTCCTCGAGCAGACCTTGCTCTTCACTATGGACATGGCCGGTCGGGCGCGGAACGTCTCAGGAACGCCGTCCAAGTTCTAAATGGTTGGCTTCCGCCGCGCGGCCGACGTCCCGTATGGGGATGGTTCACCGGCACGCAAGGTTCTAGTTGTCCTTGACTCTGCGACCCGCGCCGCGCCCGTCTCCGCCGGCAATCCAGTCGTTGACCGCTCGAGCTACGTGAGTGTTGTGACTTGCGGCCCATGAGGGATCGTTGGATGCGGACGTGAAGGCGATCATCGGTGTGTGCCGGATGCGGCCGTGACGGTCGCGCCAGTGCAGGACCATCAAGCCGGCTTTTTGGCGCACTTGGATGGTCTGGTCGCGAGGGACGCGTCGGGACCACCAGACCCCGTGGACGGTGAGGTCGTTCTCTCGCAGGCTGACGCCGCTGAAAACAACCCACCGCGCAGCGAGCGATATGACGACCGCGAAGATGACGATGAAGACCAGCTGCTCGTCCAGCGCGAGGCCGGGCTTCCATACTGTCGCTGCCGGCACGCAGATCAGAGCTGCGGGCAGGAGTATGCCGAAACGGAGCTGGATATTCGGGCGAAACCGCACGAGCGCTGATTTTAAGGGGCGCCCGCCCGTTCGTCGTTCCGCACAGGGGTCATTCAGTGGCCGGTGAGCGGGCGGGTGCTGCTCTCGCCCGCGCTGTGCGTCGCGGCCCAGAGCAGGGCGGCACCGGCGGCCCCCGTCGGTCTGTCGCGTGAGGCGTCAGCGAAGTCTCCGTTTCTCGACCGCATCGCCACAGGCCGCGTGTCCACAGCGCGTGACGCCCCGGCTGCGGATTACGGCTAGCAGCTAGCGAACGCCGCGGGCACGCTCGTAGCACCGGTAGAGCACGATCGCGCCGACGGCTGACACGACGAGTCCGATCAGAAAGCCCACGAGCAGGACCGGGCTGAGTTGGCCCCCGGTCTGATCCAGGTCCGCACGAACGCCGGCCTGAAACCCTGACACCGAGCAGAGGAAGGCGATCACGACACCCGACGCGAGCAGGCTCACGCCCTTAAGCACTTCCACCATGACCACCCCCGGTCGTGAAGCTACCGCAGAGTGTTCCACCCCGCGACCGCCTCGCCCCGTAGGAGGATCGATCAGCGGGACGCTTTCAGCGGACCGCTCGAAGAGGCTTGGCGTCGTCGTCGCGTGCTGGTGATGCCGCCAGGGTTGACCGCAGGTCTTCTCGTGCTCGTTGATAGCGGGTGCGTGCGGTGGACGCGGGGAAGCCGAGGAGTTGTCCGGCTTCGGTGATGGAGAAGCCGTCCCAGTGGATGAGGCGGACGAGCTCGGCCTGTTCTGGCGCGAGCCTGGCGATCGCGTCGCGCACGTCGACTCCTTCGTCGGCGGGGCGTCCTTCGGTGGGAGCGGTC
>NZ_PSUG01000032.1:0-43539 GCF_002931755.1 Rathayibacter sp. AY2B3
CAAGCTGGGCTTCATCGTTCGACTTGCATGTGTTAAGCACGCCGCCAGCGTTCGTCCTGAGCCAGGATCAAACTCTCCGTAAAAAAATTACGACCTCCCACCCCGAAGAACAGGAGAGTCAAGTTTGACCTCTAGCAAATAAGACATCTCTCCGACCCGAAAGCCGGAAGCTGACATCAATTTCCAAAGGAATCCCAACCCGATCCGAAGATCAAGGCCGGGGTATAAAATTGGCATTGAACATAGTGCACGCTGTTGAGTTCTCAAGAATCGGACACATCCCGCCTCCACACCAGAACGGTGCTTCACAACGAAAGTGATCGAAGTTTGCTGTACGAGGGCCAGAGCCACTCGATTTGTCTTGCTTGCCGAGACCGGTTAGGCTTGTCAGAACCGAAGTCCTGATCGCCTCCGTGGCAACTCGACTAACTTAGCACATCCGCAGGCCGTGTCAAGTCCGGCTTCTTCGTGGTGTTCGCGGCGTGATCGAGGATCGAACCGCTGCACCGACTCGGCCGTGAGGCCTTGGGACGAAGCCGGGACCGTGTCCCGTGGAGGCTTTGCATCTTACGCTCGCGATCCCGCAGTCTTCAAGAGACGAATCTCTAACAGGCCTGGGAGCGAGGGGATGGTCCCCGCTTGAGGTGGGCCAGCTGGTCTCGACGCTCTGCGCCTGACTCCCGCTTGCCGCTCCTTTGGGGTGACGAGGAGTTACATTACGTCGGGCCTCGGCCGAGCGGCAAATCGCCTGCGTCCCGGGCGTGTCGCGATCCGAGGTCCCCGCGGCGGGGGGCACCGGACGCCGGGTACCGGACACCGGACACCCGACACCGGCCACCGGACACCGGCCACCGGCCACCGGACACCGGACACCGGACACCGGACACCGGCTACCGGCTACCGGCTACCGGCTACCGGACACTGAGTACCGAGCGCCTGCCACCGCCCGCACCGTCGCCGCCCGGCTCCGCCCGGCTAGAGCGGGCGCGCGATCAGCGGACGAAGGCCCCGGCGAAGCTCTTCTTGCCGCGGCGGAGCACGGCGATCCCGTCGATCAAGGGGAGCTCGCCGAGGGTGACGGTCTCGGACGGGAGGATGGTGTTGTTCACCGAGAGCCCGCCCTGGGCGAGCGCTCGCCGCGCCTCCCCCGTGCCGGCGACGAGTCCGGTCTCGACGAACGCCTGCAGCGCCGGCGTCTCCGGGGTCGCCTCCATCGAGGGCACCGCCTCCAGCGCGCCGCGGAGGATGACCGGGTCGATCCCCTCGAGCGAGCCCTTGCCGAAGAGCGCGGCGGACGCGTCGATCACCGAGCGCGTCGCCTCCGCTCCATGCACCAGCGACGTGACCTCCCAGGCGAGCGCGCGCTGCGCCTCCCGGCGGAACGGCTCGTCGGCGGCGGCCTTCTCGAGCCGCTCGATCTCCGTGCGCGGCAGGAAGGTGAAGATCCGCAGGCGGTCGGCGACGTCGCGGTCGTCCGTGTTGACCCAGAACTGGTAGAACGCGTAAGGGCTGGTGAGCTCGGGGTCGAGCCAGACGGCGTTGCCCTCGCTCTTGCCGAACTTGGTGCCGTCGGAGTTCATCACCAGGGGCGTGCCGATCGCGTGGACCGACACTCCCTCCGTGCGGTGGATCAGGTCGGTTCCGCTCGTCAGATTGCCCCACTGGTCGCTGCCGCCGGTCTGCAGGACGCACCCGTACTGCCGGTAGAGCTCCAGGTAGTCGAGTCCCTGCAGGATCTGGTAGCTGAACTCGGTGTAGCTGATCCCCGCGTCGGAGTTGAGGCGGGCGCTGACCGCGTCCTTCTTGAGCATCGTCCCCACGCGGAAGTGCTTCCCGATCTCTCGCAGGAAGTCGATCGCCGACAGGGGAGCGGTCCAGTCGAGGTTGTTGACCAGGCGCAGCCCGTTGTCGCCGCCCGCGGGGACGAACCGGGACACCTGCGCCTGGAGGCGCTCGACCCACGCGGTCACCGTCTCGCGCGAGTTCAGCGTCCGTTCGGCCGTCGGTCGCGGATCCCCGATCAGCCCGGTCGAGCCGCCGACGAGCCCGAGCGGCCGGTGCCCGGCCAGCTGGAGCCGGCGCATGACGATCAGCTGCACCAGGTTCCCGAGGTGGAGGCTGGGCGCGGTCGGGTCGAAGCCGCAGTAGTAGGTGATCGGCTCCCCCGACAGCAGCTCTCGCAGCGCTCCCGCGTCGGTCGACACGTGCACCGAGCCTCGCCAGACCAGCTCGTCCCACACGGAGTCGAAGGCGGGGTCGAGCCGCGGGCTCGTCGCGGACCCGGGGAGGTGCTGGTCGATCACCCGACCAGGCTACCGCGGTGCCGACCGGCCGGTCTTCACCAGTCAAGCATGCAGGCTTGATCCTGGGCTATCAAGTGCCGATACTTGATCGAGGAGGTCGAATGTTCGTCATCACCGCGGATCAGCGCGACAGCAGGCACGACCACGACCGCGTGGACCAGACGATCGCGAGCCTGGTCGACGACGGTCGGACGACGTTCGTCCTGCCCCCGGAGCGGACGGCCGGCGACGAGTTCCAGTGCGTGCTGGACCGGGCCGACGCCGTCGTCGCGCTCGTACTCGAGCTGCACCGGACCGGCCACTGGAGCATCGGTCTCGGGATCGGCCCCGTCGACCGGCCGCTCCCCGCGACCACGAGAGCGGCTACCGGGGAGGCGTACTTCGCGGCGCGCCGGGCGGTCGAGGCGGCGAAGGGCCGGCCGACGCGCTTCTGTGTCGATCCGGACGCACCGGGATCGGCGGCCCCTGCACCGGCGGACGTCCAGGCGCTGATCGATCCGCTCCTCCTGCTGCGCGACGCGCGCTCCGAAGCCGGCTGGCAGATCGTCGACCTGCTCGAGAGCGGCCTCTCCCAGAAGGACGCGGCCGAGCGCCTCGCCGTCAGCCCTCAGGCGGTCAGCCTCCGGGTCCGCGCGGCGAGCGCCCGAGTCGACGCTCCCGCCCGCGACGCGCTCGCGCGCCTGCTGACAGTGGTCGACCGTACGCTCGACCCCACCGACGAGAGGACACCCCGATGACGGCACCCCCAGGATCCCCCACCCTGCTCCTCGTCTCCGCGCTGCAGTCCGCCTCGTGGACGGCCGTGGTGCTCGTGCTGCTCGCCGGCCTCGCCGGTGCGGTGCTCGCCGTGCGCCTGCACCGTCCGCAGCTCGCCTGGATCTCCCTGGCGGCGACCGCCGCCGCCTTCCTCCTCACGGCGGTCGCCGGACCGTCCGCGCCCCCCATCCACTCCGTCCTGGTGGCCGTGCTGGCCTTCGCGCTGGCGGTCGCGGGCGGCGGGCCGGTCGTGCTCCTCACCCTCCGGCTCGCGACGGCCGACTCCCGCAGCGGCAGCCACGGCGGCATCATGGTCGCCGGCACCTCCCGCCCCGCCACCGGAGGAGCGCCCTCGGCGATCGGCCAGCCGATCGAGGTGCTGCGCGGCGGGACGACGATCGGGGTCCTCGAGCGGATCGCGACGGCCGGCGCACTGATGAGCGGTCTCCCCGAGGGGATCGCGGTCGTCGTAGCGATCAAGGGCGTCGGCCGCTTCAGCGAGCTCGCCTCCCCGGAGGCGCGCGAGCGGTTCATCATCGGAACGCTGGCGAGCCTCGCCTGGTCGGCGGCTCTCGGCGTGCTCGCCCGCCTCTACCTCGCGGGCTGAGCTCCGGGCCGCCGCCGGGGCACGGCTCTCCGGTAGGGCGAGACGGTGGGGTCGCCCGGGATGCTGAAGCGCCACGGGAAATCGTCCTCGCCACCCGGGCCCGAGACGCCGGTCCGCGGGCCCACCGCCACGGAGGACGGCCGCTCCCCCGGCAGCAGCTCGAACGACTCCTCGAGCGGGTCGCCCGACTCGGTGAGACGGACTCCGAGGGCCTTGGCCAGCCGTGCGGGTCCGCGGGCCAGGTCCCGGTGGCGCACGGGTCCGCGCCGGAGCGTCGCGAGCTCCTCCCCCGCGACGACCTCGCCGGCGCGCAGCAGCACGGCGGACGCCGTGCCCGCCGGCGAGCAGACGATGTTCACGCAGGTGTGCATCCCGTACGTGAAGTACGCGTACACGGACCCGGGCGGTCCGAACATGGGAGCCGTCCGGGGCGTCGGTCCGCGGTGCGCGTGCGAGCCCGGATCCTCACCCATGCCGAGGTACGCCTCGACCTCGGTCAGCCGGACGCCGACCGCTCCCTCCGCCGTGCGGTGCAGGAGGACGCGGCCGAGCAGCTCCGGTGCCACCTCGAGGGCCGAGCGCGAGAGATCGGGGAGGTCCGCGCTCAGAAGAAGCTCTGGCCCGACACGAGGGTGATCACGATCACCGCGACGATGACGACTGCGGCGACGATCACGAGCGTCCGCTGCTGCCAGGGGCGCAGCGGCGGACGGCCGTCGTCGCCCGGGTCTCCTCGAAGGGTCACGGGCGCTCCCCCCGGAGGGAGCCGCGCACGACCCGGACGCGCTCGGTCAGCCGGGCGAGCTGCTCCGCGACGCGGTCGGGAGCAGTGCCGCCGACGCCGTCTCGGCTCGCCACCGATCCCTCGATGCTGAGGACCGAGCGGACGTCGGGCGTCAGGAGCGGCGACACCGAGGCGAGCGCGGCGTCGTCGAGATCCTCGAGCCCCCTCCCCTGCGACTCCGCCAACTTGACCAGCTCGCCGGTGATCTCGTGGGCGTCCCGGAAGGGCACGTGCTTCTTCACGAGCCACTCGGCCACGTCGGTCGCGAGCGAGAAGCCCTGGGGCGCGAGCTCCGCCATCCGGTCGGTGTGGAAGGTGAGGGTCGCGATCATGCCGCTGAACGCGGGCAGCAGGACCTCGAGGGTCGTCACCGAGTCGAAGACCGGCTCCTTGTCCTCCTGCAGGTCGCGGTTGTAGGCCAGCGGGAGCGCCTTGAGGGTCGCGAGCAGCCCGGTGAGGTTGCCGATCAGCCGGCCGGACTTCCCCCGGGCGAGCTCGGCGATGTCCGGATTCTTCTTCTGCGGCATGATCGAGGACCCGGTCGAGTAGCCGTCGTCGAGCGTGACGAAGGCGAACTCCCGCGTGTTCCAGAGGACGACCTCCTCCGCGATGCGCGAGACGTCGATCCCGATCATGGCGCTGACGAAGGCGAACTCGGCGACGAGGTCGCGGCTGGCCGTCCCGTCGATCGAGTTCGGCACGCTCGATGCGAAGCCGAGATCGCGGGCGACCGCCTCGGCGTCCAGGCCGAGGGTCGAGCCGGCGAGGGCGCCCGAGCCGTAGGGCGAGACGTCCGCCCGGACGGCCCAGTCCCGCAGGCGCTCCAGATCGCGCAGCAGCGCCCAGCCGTGGGCGAGCAGGTGGTGCGCGAGGAGCACGGGCTGAGCGTGCTGGAGATGAGTGCGCCCGGGCATGATCGCCGACGGGTGCGCCGACGCCTGCGCGGCGAGGGCGTCGATGAGCTGCACCACCAGCTCCGAGACGAGCGCCGCGTGGTCGCGGAGGTACATCCGGACGAAGGTCGCGATCTGGTCGTTGCGCGAGCGCCCTGCCCGGAGCTTGCCGCCGAGCTCGGGACCGGCCTCGAGCATCAGGCCGCGCTCGAGGGCGCCGTGCACGTCCTCGTCGGACTCGTCGGCGGCGAAGCTCCCGTCGGCGACGGCCGCCTCGAGCCGGTCGAGGGCCGCGAGCATCGCGGTGAGCTCGGCGTCGTCGAGGTAGCCCGCTCCCGCGAGCGCCCGAGCGTGCGCGCGGGAGCCGGCGAGGTCGTAGGGGGCGAGCTGCCAGTCGAAGTGGGTCGACTTCGAGAGCGCGGCGAGCTCGGGCGAGGGACCGCCGGCGAAGCGGCCGCCCCACAGGGCTCCGGCCTCGCCCGCGCGGGCGGAGGGTCGTTCCGTCATGGTTCTCCTCGGGTTCGGCTGTCGAGTCTACTGAGCGGCGTCGGCGGTGCCGGCGCGCTCGAGGAGCCACACGAGCAGGGCCTTCTGCGCGTGGAGGCGGTTCTCCGCCTCGTCCCAGATCACGCTCTGCGGGCCGTCGATCACGTCGGCGGTCACCTCGTAGCCGCGGTCCGCGGGCAGGCAGTGCAGGAACAGCGCGTCGGGAGCGGCGGCGGCCATCGTGGCCGCGTCGACCCGGTAGGCGCCGAAGGTCGCGACGCGCGCCGCCTTCTCGTCCTCCTTGCCCATCGACACCCACGTGTCCGTGATCACGATGTCGGAGCCGGCCGCGCCCTCGTCGGGGTCGGTCGTGGTGATCGCCGATCCGCCGGTGGTCGCGGCGATGCGCTGCGCATCGGCCAGGACCGTCGCGTCCGGCGAGTACGACTCCGGGGAGACGATGCGGACGTGCATGCCGGCCGTGGCTCCCGCCAGGAGGTACGAGTGCGCCATGTTGCTCGCTCCGTCACCGAAGAACGTGAGCGTGAGGCCGGCCAGGTGGCCGCGGTGCTCGCGGATGGTCAGCAGGTCGGCGAGGAGCTGGCAGGGGTGGAACTCGTCCGAGAGGGCGTTGATGACCGGCACGCGCGTGCCGCGCGCCATCTCCTCCAGCCCGGACTGCGCGTAGGTGCGCCACACGATCGCGGCGACCTGGCGCTCGAGGACCCGTGCCGTGTCGGAGGCGGTCTCCTTGCCGCCGAGCTGGCTGCTCGCGGTGGAGATGATCAGGGGGCTGCCGCCGAGATCGGCGATGCCGACCGCGAAGGAGACGCGGGTGCGCGTGGAGGACTTGTCGAAGATCACGGCGACGGTCTGCGGCCCGGCGAGGGGCTTCCGGGAGAAGCGGTCGCGCTTGAGCTCGAGGGCGAGGTCGAGGATCTCGGCCTGCTCGGCGGGAGTGATGTCGTCGTCGCGGAGGAAGTGGCGGGTCACGGTGCTGGTCGCTTTCGGTGGAGGTACGGGGTCAGAGGGTCTGCAGTGCGCGGCCGAAGCGCTCGGCGAACTCGGCGACGTCGGCGGAGGTCACCACGAGCGGAGGCGCGAGCCGGATGCTCGAGTCGTTCGCCGCGTTCACGATCAGGCCGGCGTCGAGGCAGGCGGCGGCGAGCTCGGCGGCGACCGGCCTGGTCAGGGCGACGCCCAGGAGGAGGCCCGCGCCGCGGAGCCCTCCGATCAGGGGCGAGTCGAGAGCGGTCAGCGCGTCGACGATCTGCGCCCCGCGCTCTCGCGCGTTGCCGAGAAGGTCGGCGCGCTCGATCTCGGCGAGCACGGCTCCGGCCACGGCGGTCGCGAGCGGATTGCCGCCGAAGGTGCTGCCGTGGTGGCCCTTCTGCAGGAGGTCGGACGCCTCGCCGAAGGTCACCAGCGCTCCGACGGGGAAGCCTCCGCCGAGCCCCTTGGCCAGGGTGACGGCATCGGGCAGGATCCCCGCCTCCTGGTACGCGAACCAGCGTCCGGTCCGCCCCACCCCGGTCTGGATCTCGTCGACGATGAGCAGCGCGCCGTGCTCGCGGGTGAGCTCCCGCGCGCGCTCGAGGTAGCCGGCGGGCAGCGGGATGACGCCCGCCTCCCCCTGGATGGGCTCGACGACGACCGCGGCGACGGACTCGTCGAGAGCCGCCTCGAGGGCCTCGATGCTCGCCTCGAGGTGCTCGACCCCTCCCGGCATCGGCTCGAACGGCGCGCGCATCGCGGCCTTGCCGGTCAGCGCGAGCGCGCCCATCGTGCGCCCGTGGAACGCGTTCTGCAGCGCCAGGATGCGGTGCCGCCCGCCGACCGCGTTCAACCGTGCCAGCTTGAAGGCCGCCTCGTTGGCCTCGGTGCCCGAGTTGGCGAAGTAGACGCGGCCCGTGTCCCCGGCCCCGGTGAGGCGGCGCAGGGTCTCGGCCAGCTCGATCTGCGGGGCGGTCGCGAAGTAGTTGGAGACGTGGGCGAGCGCACCGGCCTGGCGCGTCACGGCCTCGACGAACACAGGATGCGCATGGCCGAGGGAGTTGACCGCGATGCCGCCGAGGAAGTCGAGGTACTCCCGCCCGTCGACGTCCCAGACCCGGCAGCCCTCGCCGCGCTCGAGCACGGCGAGCGGCGGCGCGAAGGTCTGCATCATCGCGGCGGAGTAGCGGTCGCGCGCCGAGCCGGTGCGGGACGCGGTCGTGGGGGTGGACATGGTGGCCTTTCGATCGGAGCGGTCCGGCCACGAGGGCCGACGGTGCGCGCGTCCCGGACGGGACGGGCGCTCGGAGCCGGGGCCGCTGAGGATCAGCGGCCCGACATTCGCTCCCGGTCGCGGGGGTCGAGCGAGGCGACGACCTCGGTGCCGATGCCCTCCGAGGTGAACACCTCGAGCAGGATCGAGTGCGGGATGCGGCCGTCGATGATGGCGGCCTTGGGCACTCCCCCGCGCACGGCGTCGAGGCAGGCGGTCATCTTGGGGATCATGCCCGATTCGAGCGAGGGCAGCAGAGCCGCCAGTTCGTCCGAGCGGAGGTGCGACACGAGCGACTCGCGGTCGGGCCAGTCGGAGTAGAGGCCGGCCACGTCGGTGAGGATGACGAGCTTCTCGGCGCCGAGCGCGACGGCCAGCGCGGCGGCGGCGGCGTCGGCGTTGACGTTCAGCGACTGCGTGGGGTCGTCGGAGTCGGGAGCGATCGAGGACACGACCGGGATCCGGCCGGCCTCGAGCTGGGCGAGGACGGCGGCGGGGTCCACGGCGATCACGTCTCCGACGAGTCCGAGATCGTGGTCCTCGCCGTCGATCACGACGCCGCGGCGGCGGCCGACGAAGAGGCCCGCGTCCTCACCGGAGATCCCGGCGGCGAGGGGGCCGTGCTCGTTGATCCGGCGGACGATGTCGCGGCTGATGCTGCCGGTGAGCACCATCCGCACGACCTCCATCGCCTCGGGGCTCGTGACCCGGTAGCCGCCCCGGAACTCGCTCTGGATCCCGAGCCGGTCGAGCATCCGCGAGATCTGGGGCCCGCCGCCGTGGACGACCACGGGGCGGATCCCGGCGTAGCGCAGGTAGACCATGTCCTGGGCGAAGGAGCGCTGCAGCTCCTCCGACACCATGGCGTTGCCGCCGAACTTGATCACCATCGTGCGCCCGTGGAAGCTCTGCAGCCAGGGCAGCGACTCGATGAGCGTCGCGGCCTTCCCGGGCGCGGCGTCGCGCTCGGCGCGGCTCTCGGCCGAAAGGGTGGTGTCGTCGCTCATGGCCGCCTCAGCTCGAGTACGCGGAGTTCTCGTGCACGTAGTCGTGCGTGAGGTCGTTGGTCCAGATCGTGGCCGTCGCGTCGCCGGCGTGCAGATCGATGTCGACCGCGACATCGCGAGGGGCGAGGTCGACGAGGTCGCGGCTCGCGTGCGGCTCGCCCGCGAGGCAGACCTGCACCCCGTTCATCGCGACGTCGATGCCGTACGGGTCGAACTGCGCGTCGGTGGTGCCCACGGCGGCGAGGACGCGGCCCCAGTTCGGGTCGTTGCCGAAGATCGCGGCCTTGAAGAGGTTGCTCCGGGACACGGCGCGGGCGACGACGACGGCCTCGTCCTCGGTCGCAGCGTTCAGCACGCGGATCGCGACGTCGTGGGCGGCACCCTCCGCGTCGGCCTGCAGCTGCAGGGTGAGGTCGCGGCAGACCGCCCTCAGGGCCCGGGCGAACTCGTCGGCGTCGGCCTCGACGCCGCTGGCGCCGCTCGCGAGCAGCGCCACGGTGTCGTTCGTCGACATGCAGCCGTCCGAGTCGAGGCGGTCGAAGGTGACCCGGGTCGCAGCGCGCAGGGCGGTGTCGAGAGCGGCGGAGTCGAGGGCCGCGTCGGTCGTGATCACGACCAGCATCGTCGCCAGGCCCGGTGCGAGCATCCCGGCGCCCTTGGCCATGCCGCCGATGCTCCAGCCCTGCTCGGAGCGCACGACCGCCTGCTTCGGGACCGTGTCGGTGGTCATGATCGCGCGGGCGGCCGACTCGCCCGCCTCGGGTCCGTCGGCCAGCTCGGCGGAGGCGCCGGTCACTCCGGTGGCGAGCTTCGCGAGGTCGAGCTGGTCGCCGATCAGCCCGGTGGAGCACACCAGCACGTCTCCGGCGGACACCTCGAGGCTCTCGCCCACGAGCTCCGCGGTGCGGTGGGTGACCTGGAAGCCCTGAGCGCCGGTGTAGCAGTTGGCACCGCCGGAGTTGAGGACGATCGCCGAGACGACGCCGTCGCGCATGACCTGCTCGCTCCAGAGGACGGGATTCGCCTTGCAGCGGTTGCTCGTGAAGACGGCGGCGGCGCTCTGCAGGGGGCCGAGGTTCTGCACCAGCGCGACGTCGCGCGCTCCGGTCGACTTCAGCCCGGCGACGACTCCGGCCGCCCGGAACCCTGCTGCTGCGGTGACGCTCACGGCGCGACTCCGTTCACGCTCAGGCCGAGGGACTCCGGGAGCCCCAGGGCGATGTTGGTGGACTGGAGGGCCGCGCCCGCGGTGCCCTTGACCAGGTTGTCGATGGCCGAGACGACCACGACGCGGCGGGCGCGCTCGTCCACGGCGAGGCCGATCAGTGCGGTGTTCGCCCCCACCACGTCCGCGGTGCGGGGGAAGGATCCCTCCGGGAGCAGCTGCACGAAGGTCTCGTCGCCGTAGGCGGTCTCCCAGGCGGCGCGCACGTCCTGCGCGGAGACGCCGGGGGCGAGGCGCGCGGTCGAGGTCGCCAGGATGCCCCGGGACATCGGCACGAGGACGGGGGTGAACGAGATCGAGACGGGTCCGGCTCCGGCGAGCAGGAGGTTCTGGCGGATCTCGGGATTGTGGCGGTGCGCTCCGCCGAGGCCGTAGGCGTGCGCGGAGCCGAGGAGCTCGCTGGCGAGCAGATCGGTCCGCAGGCTCTTGCCCGCACCCGAGGGGCCGACGGCGAGGACCGAGACGAGGTCCGACGGTTCGATCACTCCGGCATGCAGGCCGGGGGCCAGGCCGAGCGTGATCGCCGTGACGTTGCAGCCGGGGACGGCGATGCGCCGCACTCCGGCGAGCGCCTCGCGCTGCTTGCGTCCCCCGCCGCCGATCAGCAGCTCCGGGAGCCCGTAGGGCCAGGCCCCGGCGAAGTCGCCCCCGTAGTAGTCGGCCCAGTCCTGCGGGTCGGTCAAGCGGTGGTCGGCGCCGCAGTCGACGACGAGCACGTCCTCGGGGAGGGTCGCCGTGATCTCGCCCGACTTCCCGTGCGGGAGGGCGAGGAAGACGACGTCGTGCCCGGAGAGGTTCCCGGTCGTCGTATCGACGAGGACGAGGTCGCGGAGCGAGCGCAGGTGCGGGTGCACGGCGATGAGAGGCTGTCCGGCGTTCGCGTGCGCCGTGACCGTGCGCACCTCGAACTCGGGGTGGTCGGCGAGCAGTCGCAGCAGCTCGCCGCCCGCGTAGCCGCTCGCACCGGCCACCGCCACGGAGAAAGTCATGCCCGAGAGCCTAGCCGGTGCGGGTGCGGGGCCCCGCCCGGCCGAACCGGTCGGGACCCCGAGCTCACTCGCGGAGACGGGCGCCGAAGCGCTCCGCCGCCACGGCCACGCCGCTCTCCTTCGCCGCCGTCGCCTCGGCCGCGGTGAGCGTGCGGTCCGGCGCGCGGAAGCGCAGCGCGAACGTCAGCGACTTCGTCCCCTCGGCGAGGCCGGTACCGCGGTAGTCGTCGACGAGGCGGATCGCCTCGAGCAGCTCACCCGCCCCCTCGGCGACGGCGGCGCGCACGTCGGCGGCCGCAGTGCCGACCGGCACGACCAGCGAGAGGTCCTGGGTCGCGGCGGGCAGCGCGCCCACCGGGCGGGCCACGACGACCCTCCCTGCCCGCGCGATCAGCGGTTCGAGGTCGAGCTCGACCACGGCGACGCGGCGCGGGAGGTCGAGCTCCTCGGCGAGCGCCGGGAGCAGCTCCCCCGCGTGGCCGATGACCGCGCCGTCGAGCACCACCTCGGCAGTGCGGCCCGGGTGCAGCGCGGCGTGAGCCCCCTGGCGCAGCACCAGCTCGGTGCCGGTCGCCGCGGAGACCTCGCGGACCACGTCGAGGGCGTCGCGCCAGTCGACGTCGCGCCCGGCGACACCGGGCTGACGCACGACGGCGGCACCCGTGAGCAGCGCCGCGAGGTGCCGGGGCTGCGGCGGGATGCCGGCGTTCAGCTCGGCCTCCACCTCCGTGGACGGACGCGCCCCGCCCGCGGGGAGCGCCCCCGAGCCGAACGGGCGGCCGGCGGCCGGGAGGAAGACGGAGCCGAGCTCGTAGACCGCGAGATCCGTCAGCCCGCGCGAGCGGTTGCGGGCCGCGACCTGCACGAGACCCGGCAGCAGCGAGATCCGCAGCTGGCCCGCGGTCGCGTCGAGCGGGTTCGCGAGCGTGATCTGCTCCTGCGGCGTCCCGTCGACCGAGCCGAGCCGGTCGTTGATCGAGCGGGAGAGGAACGGGTACGAGAGCACCTCGGTCAGACCCGCGGCGGCGAGCGCCTGGGCCAGGGTGCGGCGCATCCTCTGGCCCGGGGTCAGCCCGCGGCCGGGAGGTGCGACGGGCAGGATCGCCGGGATGCGGTCGTACCCGGTGATGCGGGCGACCTCCTCCGCGAGCGAGGCGCGGTCGACGAGGTCGGGCCGCCAGCTCGGCGGAGTCACCAGCAGGCCCGCTCCGCCGGCCTCGACGGAGGCTCCGATCTCGACGAGCGCGCCCCGGATCTCCTCCGGGGTGTACTCCACGCCGATGAGGCCTGCGACGTAGCCGTCCGGCAGCTCGACCGGCTCCGCCGTGCGCGGGTCGGCGAGGACCGAGCCGAGCTCGTCCGCCGTCCCGCCGGCGAGCTCCACCAGCAGCTGCACCGCGCGGGCCGCGGCGACCGAGGCCACCTCGGGGTCGACACCGCGCTCGAACCGCCGCGACGCCTCGCTCGGCAGCTTGTGCCGGCGGGCCGTCCGGGCGATCGAGACCGGGTCGAAGTTGGCCGCCTCGAGCAGGACGTCGGAGGTGGCGTCCGAGATCTCGGTGCGCGCGCCCCCCATCACTCCGGCGAGCCCGATCGCCCCGCCGTCGTCGGCGATGACGAGGTCCTCCGCGTGGAGGCGCCGGGTCTGGCCGTCGAGCGTCTCGAGCGTCTCCCCCGGTGCGGCGCGGCGCACCACGATGCCGCCCTGCAGGGTCGCCAGGTCGTAGCCGTGCAGCGGCTGGCCGAGCTCGAACATCACGTAGTTGGTGATGTCCACGACGAGCGAGATCGAGCGGACCCCGGCCAGGCGCAGTCGCGCGAGCATCCACGGCGGCGTCGGGCGCGAGACGTCGACGCCCCGGACGACGCGCGTGACGAACACGGAGGCGCCGACACGGCCGCGGATCGGCGCCTCGTCGGCCACGGCCACGGGGAAGACGGGCGCCGTCTCCGTGCGCTCGTGCGGAGGGAGCGCCTGAGCGGGGTCGCGGAAGGCGGCTCCGGTGGCGTGGGCGTACTCGCGGGCGATGCCGCGGATCGAGAAGGCGTAGCCGCGGTCGGGCGTCACGTTGACCTCGACCGCGGCGTCGTCGAGACCGAGGAGCGCGACGGCGTCCGTGCCCGGCTCCGGGTCGAGCCCGAGCGAGGCGAGCCGGAGGATGCCGTCGTGGTCGTCCCCGAGGCCGAGCTCGCGGCTCGAGGCGATCATCCCGTCGGACACGTGCCCGTAGGTCTTCCGCGCGGAGATCGGGAACGGCCCGGGCAGGACCGCGCCCGGCAGGGACACGACGACCTTGTCGCCGGCCGCGAAGTTGTGGGCTCCGCAGACGATGCCGCGGACGTCCTCTCCGCCGTCGGCGGCCCGCCCGCCCTCCGGGGCCACGCGGACGTGGCACCAGTTGATGGTCTTGCCGTTCTTCTGCGGCTCCGGAGCGAGGTCGAGCACCTCGCCGACGACGACGGGACCGGTCACCTCGAAGCGGTGGACGTCCTCCTCTTCCAGGCCGACCGACACCAGGGCCGCGTGCACGGACTCCGTCGTGACGTCCTGCTCGAGGTCGACGTACTCCCCCAGCCAGCTCAGCGGGATGCGCATCAGATCACCATCCCGTACTGCTCGCTGAAGCGGACGTCGCCCTCGACCATGTCGCGCATGTCCTTCACGTCGTTGCGGAACATCAGGGTCCGCTCGATCCCCATGCCGAAGGCGAACCCGGAGTACTCCTCCGGGTCGATGCCGGCCGCGCGCAGCACGTTCGGATTGACCATGCCGCAGCCGCCCCACTCGATCCAGCGGGCACCGCCGACGAAGGTCGGGTGCCAGACGTCCAGTTCGGCGCTGGGCTCGGTGAAGGGGAAGTAGTTCGGGCGCAGGCGGATGCGCGCGTCGTCGCCGAACAGGATCCGCGCGACGTGCTCGAGGGTGCCCCGCAGGTGCGCCATGGTCAGGCCGCGGTCGACGGCGAGGCCCTCGAACTGCGTGAACACGGGCGTGTGCGTCGCGTCGAGCTCGTCGGTGCGGTACACCCGGCCCGGAGCGATCACGTAGAGCGGCAGCGGGCGCTCGAGCATCGAGCGGATCTGCACCGGCGAGGTGTGCGTGCGCAGCACCAGATGCGAGTCGACGGGATCGACGAAGAAGGTGTCCTGCATGGCGCGGGCCGGGTGGTCCTCGTCGAAGTTCAGGGCGTCGAAGTTGAACCACTCGTTCTCGAGCTCCGGCCCCTCCGCGATCTCCCACCCCATCCCGACGAACACGTCGGCGATCGACTCCTGGAGCAGCGAGAGAGGGTGACGGGCGCCGCGGCGCACGAAGCTGGCGCCGGCGGTGACGTCCACGCGCTCGGCCTCGAGCGCGGCCGCGTCCTCGGCCTCGACGAGCTCGGCCTCGCGGGCGGCGTAGGCGTCGCCCACCTGCTTGCGGGCACCGCCGACGAGCTTGCCGGACGCCGCCTTGTGCTCGGGCGGGACGGAGCGCATCTGCGCGTTGAGGCGGGCGAGGGCGGACCCCTCGCCGAGGTGGGCGGCTCGGGCGGACTTCAGAGCGGCGGAGTCGCCCGCCGCGCCGATGGCGGCGAGGGCGTCGGCGACCGCCGCGGAGACGGCCTCATCGGTGATCGGGTTGCTGTCTGACACGATCCCCCAGTGTAGGCGAGGGCCTCCGCCCCCTCCCGCCGGCCGCGCGCGTGCTCGTCGCGCTCGCCCACGGCCGGGCTCCCGTCTGCGCCGACGGCTCTCGAGGCCCCGCCGCTCGGCGCTGCTCGATCAGCAGGGGCGGGGGTCTCGATGCGCCGCCGCCGGCGGCTGCTCCACCAGCACGGGGAGGGGCCCGCCGGGCGGGAAGGCTCCCGGATCGATCGCGACTCCCCGTGATCACCACTCCCGCGTCGACGACGCCGGAGCGGAACGCCCTTCCGCCTCGCCGAGGCCGGAGCGGAGCACCACCGCCGGATGCGCTGACCGATCGCCGGACCCCCGAGGCGGACGGAGGAATCGCGTGCCGGCGATTCCTCCTAGCCGGGCGCAGGACGCTCTCCGGAACCCGATCCCGTCGGGAAGCCGACCGCGGTGAGGATCGCCCTCGGGCGATCCTCACCGTTCAATCCTGCACAGCGATCAGCTGCGTGTCCGTCTGCGCGCGGGCCGCGGGGTGGCCGCCGATGGTGCGGCCTCCGCGCCCGCCGCTCTTCGTGCGGATCTCGATCCACTTCGCCAGCCCCGAGAGGAGGAGGCAGATGCCGATGTAGATCGCCCCGATGACGATCGCGGCCGGGATGATCGGGCTGTCCAGGCTCGACTGGTTGCCCAGGTAGCGCGCGTAGTACAGCAGCTCGTTGTAGGTGATGATCGAGCCGAGCGCCGTGTCCTTGAGGGCGACGACGAGCTGGGCGATGATCACGGGCAGCATCGAGCGGATCGCCTGGGGGAACAGGATGAGCCGCATGACGCCGGACTTGCGCAGGCCGATCGCGTAGCCCGCCTCCTTCTGTCCTCGCGGGAGGGCCTCGATGCCGGCGCGGAAGATCTCGGAGAAGACGGAGCCGTTGTAGAGGGTCAGGGCGATGACCACGGCGAGGTAGGGGCTGAGCTTGAGGCCCGCGAACGGCAGGCCGTAGTACATCAGCATCATCAGGATCAGGACGGGGATCGCCCGGAACAGCTCGATGAAGAGCGTGACGGGGACGGTGATCCAGCGGCGGTCCGAGAGCCGGCCGATGGCCAGGAGGAGGCCGAGGACGAGGCTGGCGACGCCCGCCGTGGCGAAGGCCGCGAGCGTGCGGCCGAGGGCGGCGCCGATGCTCTGCCAGACCAGCGGGTAGCCGAACGCGCGCCACTTGGAGGCGTCGAACTGGCCGGACTCCGCGAAGCGCCAGACCACGAAGCCGAGGAACACCGCGATCAGCAGGACGACGACGACGCCGATGACGCGGTTGCGCACGATGGCCCGGGGGCCGGGGTTGTCGAAGAGGACGGAGCTCATCGGGCGACCCTCCACTTCTTCTCGAGCTGACGTTGGACGAGCGAGAGCAGGGTGACCAGGACCACGAAGACCAGGGCCACCCAGAGGACGACGATGAGGCTGTTCTCGCCGCGCTCGTTGAGCACGCGGACGATGGTGCCCGCCTCGGCGACCGAGAAGCCGGCGGCGACGGTGGTGTTCTTGAGCAGCGCGATCAGGACGCTCATGAGCGGCGGGATCACGGAGCGGAAGGCCTGGGGCAGGACGACCTGCGTCATGGTCAGGCCGAAGTCCAGGCCGATCGCGCGGGCCGCCTCGGCCTGGCCGATCGGCACGGTGTTGATGCCCGAGCGCAGCACCTCCGCGACGTAGGTCGCGGTGTAGAGGCTGAGGGCGCAGATCGCGAGGTTCGTGTAGTCCACCTGCGGCAGATCGAGCTTGGGGTAGCCGAAGGCGAAGAAGAACATCACCAGCGTGAGCGGGGTGTTCCGGATGGTGTTCACGTACACCGTGCCGACCGCGCGGGCGATCGGGACGGGCGAGACGCGCATCGCGCCGACGACCGTTCCGATCAGCAGGGCGAACACGAGCGAGACGCTGAAGAGGATCAGGGTGTTGCCGAAGGCCGGGACGTAGACGTCGAGGTTGTTCAACAGGACATCCATGCGGCTGGCCCTTCTGTCGGAGCGGTGGGGGTGGGCGAGGAGGGGGTGACCCCCGGGCGGCGCTGAGGCCGCCCGGGGCGCCTCCTAGTAGTCGTTCACCGCCGGCTGGGTGACGGTCGTGCCGGACTGGCCGAGCGTCTCGTCGTAGATGGCGCTCCAGGTCTCGCCGCCGTCGGTCAGCATGCCGTTGACGAAGTGGCGCAGGGCGTCGTCGTCCTTGGGCAGGCCGATGCCGTACAGCTCGGTGCTGAAGGGCTCGCCGACGACCTTGAGCTCGTCGGGCTTCTGCGCGGCGTAGCCGATCAGGATCGCGCCATCAGTGGTGACGGCGTCGACGGTGCCGTCGGAGAGGGCGTCCACGCACTGCGAGTACGTGTCGAACTCCTCGGTCTTCACCTCGGGGTAGTTGGTGCGGATGTTCTGGATCGGGGTGGAGCCGGTGGCCGAGCAGACGGTGGTGTCGGCGGTGAGGTCGTCCGGTCCGGTGATCGTGTCGTTGTCGGCGGCGACGAGCAGCTGCTGGCCGGTCTCGAAGTAGGGTCCGGCGAAGCCGACCTGCTCCTTGCGCTTGTCCGTGATCGAGTAGGTGCCGACGTAGTAGTCGATGTCGCCGTTCACGATCGACGCCTCGCGGTTGGCCGAGGGGATCGCCTTGAACTCGATGGCGTCTGCCGCGAAGCCGAGTGAGGCGGCGGTCCACTTCGCGATCTCGATGTCGAATCCGGAGCGCTCGCCGGTCGCCGCGTCGAGGTAGCCCAGCCCGGGCTGGTCCTCCTTGACGCCGATGACGACCTTGCCGTCCGCGGTCATCGCGTCGAAGGTCGGGCTGCCCTCGAGGGTGACGTCGGAGGCGACCTCGTACGCGGAGGTCCCTCCCTCGGAGCCTCCTCCGGCGCCGCCGCCGGCGGTTCCGGAGTCGCCGGAGCAGCCGGCGAGGGCGAGGGTCGCTGCTGCGAGTCCCGCGGTCATGAACATGAGCCTGGTGCGCATGATCGTCCTTCCTGGGGTTCGGCCCGCCGGAGCGGGCGATGTCGGGTCGGATCCCGGATCACGGGTCCGACCTGCCTGGTGGCTGCTGATCGCGCTTCTAGTGCGTGATGAGCTTGGAGAGGAAGTCCTTGGCCCGGTCGGTGCGGGGCGCGGTGAAGAACGACTCCGGGTCGGTGTCCTCGAGGATCTCGCCGTCGGCCATGAACACGACGCGATCGGCGGCCTTCCGCGCGAAGCCCATCTCATGGGTGACGACGATCATCGTCATCCCCTCCTTGGCGAGCCCGACCATCACGTCGAGGACCTCGTTGATCATCTCGGGGTCCAGCGCCGAGGTGGGCTCGTCGAAGAGCATCACCTTGGGCTTCATCGCCAGCGCCCGCGCGATCGCGACGCGCTGCTGCTGCCCGCCCGAGAGCTGGGCCGGGGTCTTGGCGGCCTGGTGGCCGACGCCGACCCGGTCGAGCAGCGCCGTGGCCTGGGCCTCCGCGTCCTTGCGGGAGAGCCCGCGGACCTTGATCGGGCCGAGGGTGACGTTCTCGAGGATCGTCTTGTGCGCGAAGAGGTTGAACGACTGGAAGACCATCCCGACGTCGGCGCGGAGCGCGGCGAGGCCCTTGCCCTCCTCCGGGAGCTTCTGCCCGTCGATGGTGATGGTGCCGCCCGAGATCGTCTCGAGGCGGTTGACGGTGCGGCAGAGCGTCGACTTGCCGGATCCGGAAGGGCCGAGAACCACGACGACCTCGCCCCGGTGCACCGTCAGATCGATGTCCTTCAGTGCCTGGAAGTCGCCGTAGTGCTTCTGCACTCCGGAGAGGACGACGAGGGGTTCACCGGCGGGAGCGGCGGCGCGCTCGTCTTGCGGGGCTGTGACCATGCCGTCAGAGAATCACACGGGGATGGGCCGGTCAAATCATGAGGGAATTCTTAACCGAAGGGTAACAACGCGCCCTGTTCTCCAGCTTGGCGGCTCCCCCGCGCCGATTCCTCTCAGGAACGCAGCGCGAACGCGCTCTCGTAGAGGCAGACGGACGCCGCGGTCGCGAGGTTGAGCGACTCCGCCGCCCCGTAGATGGGCACCGCGACCACGCCGTCGACGAGGGCGAGCGACTCGTCCTCGAGGCCGCGCGCCTCGTTCCCGAAGACCCAGACGGTCGGCTGGGCGAGGTCCCCGCGTGCGCGGACCTCGAGCAGATCCTCCCCCTTCACGTCGGCCGCGACGGAGCGCAGGCCCACCCCGCGGAGCCGGCCCAGCACGTCCGCGAGGTCGGCGCCGACCGCGACCGGGAGGTGGAAGAGCGAGCCGGTCGTGGAGCGCACGACCTTGGGGTTGTAGAGGTCGACCGAGCGGCCGGAGAGCACGACCGCGTCGGCACCGGCGGCGTCGGCGGCACGGATGATCGTGCCGAGGTTGCCCGGATCGCGGACCTCCTCGAGCACTGCCACGAGGCGCGGCTCGGAGGCGACGACGTCCTTGAGCGAGGTGGGGAACTGGCGGCAGACCGCGACGAAGCCCTGCGGGGTGACGGTGTCGGCCATCGCGTCGAGGACGTCCTCGGTCACGTACTCGATCTCGACCTCCGCCTCGGCGGCGGCGGCGACGATCTCGGGGTGCCGCTCCAGAGCGGTCGGAGTCGCGAACGACTCGACGATCAGCTCCGGGCGGTACTGCAGCGCCTCGGACAGGGCCTGCGGGCCCTCGAGGAGGAAGAGCCCCGTCTCGAGCCGGGCCGGGCGGCGGGTGAGCTTCGCCACGGAGCGGACACGGGGAGAGCGGGGGTTGTCGAGCATGCGGCGAGCCTATCGGCGCGGTGATCGCCGCCCCCGCAGACACGGCGCGGGACGGCCCCGCGAACGACGGAGGGGGCCGCGACCTCTCGGTCGCGACCCCCTCCGGGAAGCCGTGCTGACTACGCTGCGGCCTTGGGCGCCGAGGTGTCGGCGGGCAGCGCGCTCTTCGCGGTCGCGACGAGCGAGGCGAACGTGGCCGGCTCGGTGATCGCGAGGTCCGCGAGGATGCGGCGGTCGACCTGGACGCCGGCCAGGGCGAGGCCCTGGATGAAGCGGTTGTAGGTCAGGCCGTTCGCGCGGGACGCGGCGTTGATGCGCTGGATCCAGAGACGACGGAACTCGCCCTTCTTGGCGCGGCGGTCGCGGTACGAGTAGACGAGGGAGTGGGTGACCTGCTCCTTCGCCTTGCGGTAGAGGCGCGACCGCTGGCCGCGGTAGCCCGAGGCGCGCTCGAGGATGACCCGACGCTTCTTGTGGGCGTTGACGGCCCTCTTCACTCTTGCCATTGCTGTTTCTTCCTATCGATCCGTGTCGGCTGAGTAGCGACCACGCGGCGCAGCGGGCTGCGCCGGCGGTGGGCTACAGACCGAGAAGCTTCTTGGCGACCTTGGCGTCCTGCGGGGCGAGGACCTGGTCCTGGTTGAGGCGGCGCGTGCGCACGCTGGACTTGGACTCCAGGTTGTGACGCATACCGGCCTGCTGCTTCATGAGCTTGCCGGAGCCGGTCACCTTGAAGCGCTTCTTGGCACCCGAGTGGGTCTTCATCTTGGGCATGTTCTCTCCTTGTGAACGTCACTCCGCACTCGGCGGGGCGAAACCGGTGCCCCGCGAGCGGGGCGTCCACCGGCCCCGAGGCCGGGGCGGCGAAGTACTAGACGGACTCGGCCTCGGCCGTGTCCTCGGGGGTGTTGGCCTCGCGACGAGCGGCGCGGACCGCATTGGCCTCGGCCTTCGCCTCGGACTTGTTCTTCAGCGGGCCGATGACCATCACCATGTTGCGACCGTCGATGGTCGGGGTGGACTCGACCTGGCCGAACTCGGCGACGTCCTCCGCGAAGCGCTGGAGCAGACGGACGCCCATCTCGGGGCGCGACTGCTCGCGACCGCGGAAGAGGATCATCGCCTTGACCTTGTCGCCGGCCTTCAGGAAGCCCTCGGCGCGCTTGCGCTTGGTCTCGTAGTCGTGCTTGTCGATCTTCAGGCGGAAACGGACCTCCTTGAGGATCGTGTTCGCCTGGTTGCGACGGGCTTCCTTGAGCTTCTGAGCCTGCTCGTACTTGAACTTCCCGTAGTCCATGATCTTGGCCACGGGCGGCTTGGAGTTGGGGGCGACCTCGACCAGGTCCAGGTCTGCGTCCTGCGCGAGTCGCAGGGCGACCTCGATCTTGACGACGCCGACCTGTTCTCCTGCGGGACCCACGAGGCGGACCTCGGGGACGCGGATACGGTCGTTGGTACGGGGATCGCTGATTGCGTTTCTCCTCTGATCTCGGTGAGTGCAGCTGCGCTGCCGGAGTCTTCTCCAGCGCACCCGAGAGAGGTGATCGTCCCGTCCACGTCGTGCCTGCAGCACGGCGCTCGCACCCTGTGACGCGGTTCCCGAGGCGGACCTCGAGAGCCGCAGCCCTGCCTCCGGTGGTCTGACGACCCTCGGGGGCGGAGTGCTTCTGACCCGGTAACCTTGTGAAGCGGTCAAGCGCGGGTGGGAGAATCTCCACTTTCGAACCGAGGACATGCCTCGGAGCCCGGACAACCATAGCAGACTGGCGGCCCGCCCGACAGAGCGGATCCGGCCGCCCCTCGATCCGCCGCTCCGGCGGCCGCGCCCCTCCACCACGGACGACGAACGAAGGACCCATGGCCCAGTACGACGACGACTACACGCGACGATTCGGCGAGGACGGCGGAGCCTCCGACGTGGAGGCGGCCCGCGACATCGCGGAGGTCCCGGCGGTGGAGATCATCACCACCGCGGCCGTGCACCTGATGAGCGCGGCCGCCGTCAAGTGCGGGCTCGCCGACGAGCCCGGAGCGCAGGTCGACCTCGACGAGGCCCGCAAGCTCATCAACGCGCTCGCGGGCCTTGTCACGGCCGGCGCGCCCGACATCAGCGACATGCACGCCCGGAGCCTGCGCGACGGCCTCCGCACCCTCCAGCTCGCGTTCCGCGAGGCCTCCCCCATCGCCGACCCGATCGGCAAGGGCCCGGGCGAGAAGTGGACCGGCCCGGTCACCTGACCGGGAGTCAGCGGGCGGCGGCGAGCTGCAGCGTCATCGAGTCGACACGCTGCGCGACGGTCTCGTCGGCCGCCCACCGTGCCCCCAGTCGCGCGACCAGGGCTCCGAGCGCGTCCTGATCGAGCCCCGGGCGCAGGCTCAGCACCACCACGAGCTCGGGTCCCGCGAGGCGCTGCTCCGGGTCCCCTGCGCGCACCTCGAGCGAGGCGACCGCCCGCTCCCCCTCCGCAGCTGCGCGCAGAGCCCGGAGCACCTCCGCATCGGCGTGAGCGGGCCGCCAGTCGCCGCCCTCCGCGATCGCCCAGAGGGCCGGGCGCCGGACCGCGAACTCCCGCTCGGACGCGGGGTCGAGGACCATCACCTCGGTGCCCTCCGCGACGGCCGCCAGGGCCGCGCGGCGCCCGTCGACCGGGACGGGACGGGCCGCGGGGTCCCACCGGCGCATGCTCTCGACGCCGCTGAAGACGGGGAGCACCGTGCGGCCGTCGGGTCCGGCGACCGTCACGATCGCGAGCTCCTGCGTCTTGTCCGCCCGGAGTCCCCCGACGCCCTCGGCCTCCTCGCCGAGGCGGGCGACCAGGGGGATGAGCAGGCGGGACGTGCGGAGCGCGTCGACCACGGCCTCCGGGCCGCGCGCAGCACGGGCGAAGGACTCGAGCGCGGCGACCAGCGCCTCCGGAGCGCTCCCGTCGTCCTCGGGCGCGGCGCTCGGCTCGAAGTGCCGACCCGCCCAGGGGGTGCCGGCCGAGTCGGTCAGATGCGCCGGGAGCGGGCGGGGCTCACTCGGATGCGACATCCAGGGCCTCCGCGAGCGTGAACGCGCCCGCGTACAGCGCCTTGCCGACGATCGCGCCCTCGAGGCCCTGCGGCACGAGGTCGCGCAGAGCGGCGATGTCGTCGAGGTTCGAGATGCCGCCCGAGGCGATCACGGGCCGGTGGGTGCGGGCCATAACCTGCTCGAGGAGCTCGAGGTTCGGGCCCTTGAGCGTGCCGTCCTTGGTGACGTCGGTGACGACGTAGCGGGTGCAGCCGGCCTCCTCCAGGCGGTCGAGGACCTGCCAGAGGTCACCGCCCTCCTTGGTCCAGCCGCGCGCGGCGAGCGTGGTGCCCCGGACGTCGAGCCCGACGGCGATCTGGTCGCCGTACTGCGCGATGACGCTCGCGGCCCACTCGGGGTTCTCGAGCGCCGCGGTTCCGAGATTGATGCGCTTCGCGCCGGCGCTCAGCGCCGACTCGAGGCTCCGGTCGTCGCGAATCCCGCCGGAGAGCTCGACGTTGACGCCCTTCACCTGGCGGATGACCTTCTTCATGATGCCGTGGTTGTCGCCGCGGCCGAAGGCGGCGTCGAGGTCGACGAGATGGATCCACTCCGCGCCCTGGTCGGCCCAGTCGCCCGCGGCGTCGATGGGGTCGCCGTAGTTGGTCTCGGTCCCGGCCTCGCCCTGCGTGAGCCGCACGGCCTTGCCGCCCGCCACGTCGATCGCGGGCAGGAGGACCAGGCCCGGGGCCTTGGTGAACTCGCTCATCGTCATCCTCAGTCTCGGAGCCGGTGCCGGCCCCTGGAGGCGCCGACCACCGGCCGATCCTAGTTCGTGCGGAGGGTGCCCAGCCAATTGGCGAGGAGCCGGAGCCCGGCGGCGCCCGACTTCTCGGGGTGGAACTGGGTGGCCGAGAGCGGCCCGTTCTCGACCGCGGCGATGAAGGGGCCGCCGTGGTCGGCCCAGGTGACGGCGGGACGCGGGAACGGCGGCATCACGTCGAGCGACCACTCGCGGGCGCCGTAGGAGTGCACGAAGTAGAAGCGCTCCTCGGCGATGCCGTCGAACAGCACCGAGCCCTCGGGGGCGGAGACGGTGTTCCAGCCCATGTGCGGGACGACGTCGGCCGGGAGGAGGTCGACCGTCCCGGGCCACTCCCCGAGGCCCTCGCTCTCGACCCCGCGCTCGACGCCGCGTTCGAAGAGCACCTGCATCCCGACGCAGATGCCCAGGACGGGGCGCCCGCCGGCGAGGCGCTTCTCGATGATCTCGCCGCCGCGGGCGCGGGTCAGCGCCGACATCACGGCGTCGAACGCGCCGACGCCGGGGACGAGGAGGCCGTCCGCCTCCAGAGCCCGCTGCCGGTCCCCCGTCAGCTCGACGTCGGCACCGGCGAGCTCGAGCGCCTTGACGGCGGAGTGCACGTTCCCCGAGCCGTAGTCGTAGACCACGACGGAGGGACGTGCCGAGCTCACAGCGCGCCCTTCGTCGACGGCACGCCGGAGACCAGCGGGTCGAGTGCCTTCGCCTGGCGGAAGGCGCGCGCGAACGCCTTGAACTCCGCCTCGGCGATGTGGTGCGGGTCCCTGCCGCCGAGCACCGTGATATGCACGGTGAGGCCGGCGTTGAAGGCGATCGCCTCGAAGACGTGGCGCACCATCGATCCGGTGAAGTGGCCGCCGATCAGGTGCAGCGCGAAGCCCTCCGGCTCGCCGGTGTGCACGAGGTAGGGGCGCCCCGAGATGTCGACGACCGCCTGCACGAGCGCCTCGTCGAGGGGCACGAGAGCGTCGCCGAAGCGGGAGATCCCGGCCTTGTCGCCGAGCGCCTGCCGGATGGCCGTGCCGAGCACGATGCCGATGTCCTCCGCCGTGTGGTGGATGTCGATCTCGATGTCGCCGCGGGCACGGACGCGCAGGTCCGTGAGCGAGTGCTTCGCGAACGCCGTCAGCAGGTGGTCGAAGAAGGGCACGCCGGTCTCGAGGTCGGCGACGCCCGTGCCGTCGAGGTCGAGGGAGAGCTCGATGCTCGACTCGCTGGTGGCACGGCTGAGGGAGGCGGTGCGCCCGGGTGCGGCGCTCGGGGAGGTCATGCCTCCCAGTCTATTCGCGCCGCGTCACCGCCCCCGGGCGGAGCTCACTCGCGCGAGAGCGCCACCGCGGGGTCGGCTGACGGGGCGGGGAGGGAGGCGAGCGCCTCGAGGAACGCGGTCGTCTCCTCCTCCGTGCCGGCGCTGACGCGGAGGTGGTTCGGGATGCCGACGTCGCGGATGAGGACCCCGCGGGCGAGCAGGCCCTCGAACACGGCGGCCGGATCCGCGACGCCGCCGAAGAGGACGAAGTTGCTGCCGGTCGCGTACGGACGGTAGCCGAGGGCGCGCAGGCCGTCGATCATCCGGTCGCGCTGCACAATGATCTCGCCGACCATCGCGAGCATCTCGTCGGCGTGAGCGAGAGCGGCGGTCGCGGCGGCCTGGGTGAGGGCCGACAGGTGGTACGGGAGGCGGACGAGGCGGAGCGCGTCGATCACCGCGGGGTCGGCGGCGAGGTAGCCCAGACGGACGCCGGCGAAGGCGAAGGCCTTGCTCATGGTGCGGGACACGAGCAGGCGCGGTCGGCCGGGGAGGAGGCTCAGCGCGGTCGGTGCGCCCCTGCCGGCGAACTCGGCGTACGCCTCGTCGACCACGACGACGCCGTCGGTCGCGTCGTAGACCGCCTCGATCACGGCGAGGTCGAGCGGCGTCCCGGTCGGGTTGTTCGGAGCGCAGAGGAAGACGATGTCGGGCCGGGCCCGGCGCACCTGCTCGGCGGCGTACTCGGCTCCGACCTCGAACTCCGCCTCGCGCGGAGCGGGGATCCACTCCGTTCCGCTCCCCGACGCGAGGATCGAGTACATCGAGTAGGTGGGCGCGAAGCCCAGAAGCGAGCGCCCGGGACCGCCGAACGCCTGCAGGACGTGCTGGAGCACCTCGTTCGATCCGTTCGCAGCCCACACTCCGTCCGCGGTGAGCCCGTGACCGAGGTAGCCCGCGAGGGAGTCACGCAGCTCCCGGAACTCGCGGTCGGGGTACCGGTTGACGGTCCGCAGCGCCTCGGAGACCCGCTCGACGATGTCGGCGATCACGTCGTCCGGAACGGGATGGGTGTTCTCGTTGACGTTGAGGGCCACAGGCACGATCTCCTGGGGCGCGCCGTACGGGTGCTTGCCCCGGAGGTCGTCGCGGAGGGGCAGATCGTCGAGAGTCGTCACCAGGGAATGGTAGCGAAGCGCCCGACCGGGCCGCCCGGGTCAGCGAGCGGTGTCGTACTCGGCCGGGACGGCGAGGCGCTGCCCGGGCTCGACGCCCGCGCTCGAGAGCTGGTTGAGGGAGAGGATGTCATCGACCACGTCGCGCGGGTCCGCCTGCGGGGCGAGCTCCTCGGCGAGCGACCAGAGCGACTCGCCCGCGTGGACGGTGACGTACTGGAACTCGACAGCCGCGGCATCGCTCGACGCGACCGCGCCGCCGCCGTTGAGCCCGAAGGCGAAGGCGCCCGCCACGATCGGCAGGGCACCCAGTGCGGCGACCACGACGCGGCCGCGACCGGTGAGGCGCAGGCGGGTGCGGACGACCCGCGGTCCGGAGGACGCGTTCATCGGCTCGGGAGCGGACGGCAGGGCCTCGACGGGCCGAGCCGCGGACGAGTGCTGCAGCGGGCGGGAGGTGAGCTGTGCGGTCATGAGATCGCTCCTTTCGACAGGGATTCGGGGAGGCCCTCGGCCGGGAGGGCCACCCCGAACGCCTGTACCGAACATATCTTCGAACGACGGGACGGTCAAGAGACCCACCCGGCCGATCCGCGTGCGAACTCGCGCGCGACACACTCGAACGAATGTTCCGAGTCGGGAGTTCCGGCGGATACAGTTTCGAGAGCCTGGTCGTAGTACAGCAGCGACCACCGACATTCCTTGTCGGGTCGCGACCGGGCGGGCGCGCACGCGGCGTGCGCACCGGGAAGAGGGAGCATCGTGAGCGACGCGCAGACGGCCGGGACGCCGGCCGCCAAGACGAAGGCGGCCACCGGACGGCGCCGGAAGAGCCTGAGCGCCAAGCAGCTCGCGATCCTCGACGCGATCCAGCGCTCGGTGTCGAGCCGCGGCTACCCGCCGAGCATGCGCGAGATCGGCGACGCGGTCGGCCTCGCCTCGCTGTCGAGCGTCACCCACCAGCTCAACCAGCTCGAGCTCAGCGGCTACCTGCGCCGCGACCCCAACCGGCCCCGCGCCCTCGAGATCCTCATCGACGTCCCCAGCTCGACGGAGGACGACGGGTCGTTCGAGTCGACCGCGACGGTCGGCGACGCGGCGATGGTCCCCCTCGTCGGCCGGATCGCGGCGGGCGTGCCGATCATGGCCGACCAGCAGATCGACGAGGTGTTCCCGCTTCCCCGCCAGCTCGTCGGCAAGGGCGAGCTCTTCATGCTCAAGGTCGTCGGCGAGTCGATGATCGACGCCGCGATCTGCGACGGGGACTGGGTCGTGGTCCGCTCGCAGCGCACCGCCGAGAACGGCGAGATCGTGGCGGCCATGCTCGACGGCGAGGCCACCGTCAAGGTGCTGCGCCAGCGCGACGGCCACACCTGGCTGCTCCCCCGCAACTCCAACTTCGAGCCGATCCTCGGCGACGAGGCCGAGGTGCTCGGGAAGATCGTGGCGGTCCTCCGCTCGGTCTGACCCCGCGCAGCCAGGAGGGGCCCGACCGGCTGCATACCGGTCGGGCCCCTCCTGCGTTCGGCTGGCACCGGCTGATCGGGCCGCGTGCCCGCCGTCGCGGCCGCGGGAAGGCTGTGGAGGTCCGCCGCCGTTCCGTCTGCGTGTCCTCGGACCGCCGCCGCGGGTCGATGGCGCGGGACGCCGCACCTCCCCTCGGACGCACGGAGCGCCCGCCTCCCTGACGGGGAGACGGGCGCTCGGGTGGTGGCGATCAGGCCTGGACGGCCGCCCGTGGAACTGCGAACTCGGTGAGCGAGCCCGCCAGATCGGCGTGCACGAGGGCGACCACGTGGGTGCCGCCCTCGACGTACTGGGTCGACAGGATCCGCCCGCTGCGGTGCAGGTGAGAGATCACGTCGCCGCGGTCGTACGGCACGAGCAGGTCGATCTCGACGTCGGGCTCGGGCAGGATCTCGGCGATCCGCGCCTCCAGCTCGTCGATGCCCTCGCCGCTGCGCGCCGACACGAAGACCGCGTCCGGAGCGAGACCGCGCAGCACCAGCCGCGTGCCCTCGTCCACGAGATCGGCCTTGTTGAAGGCGATGATCTCGGGGATGCTCCGGGCGCCCACCTCGCCGATCACGTCGCGCACGGTGGCGATCTGCCCGGCGGGATCGGGGTGGGAGGCGTCCACGACGTGGACGATCACGTCGGAGTCCGCCACCTCCTCGAGCGTCGACCGGAAGGCCTCGACGAGCTGGTGCGGAAGCGCTCGCACGAAGCCGACGGTGTCGGCGAGCGTGTAGAGGCGCCCGTCCTTCGTCTGGGCCTTGCGGACAGTGGCGTCGAGGGTCGCGAAGAGCGAGTTCTCGACGAGGACGCCCGCGTGGGTCATCCGGTTCAGCAGGCTCGACTTGCCGGCGTTCGTGTAGCCCGCGATCGCCACCGAGGGAACGGAGTTGCGCTTGCGGTTCGCGCGCTTGGCCTCGCGAGCGGGCTTCATCGCCGTGATCTGCTTCCGCAGGCGTGCCATGCGGGTGTGGATGCGGCGGCGGTCGAGCTCGATCTTCGTCTCACCCGGACCGCGCGAGCCCATTCCGGCCCCCGCGCCCACCTGGCCTCCGGCCTGGCGGGACATCGACTCGCCCCAGCCGCGCAGTCGCGGGAGCAGGTACTCGAGCTGCGCGAGCTCGACCTGCGCCTTGCCCTCGCGGCTCTTCGCGTGCTGGCTGAAGATGTCGAGGATCACCGCGGTGCGGTCGATCACCTTGACCTTCACCACGTCCTCCAGCGCGCGGCGCTGGCTCGGAGCGAGCTCGGTGTCGGCGACGACCGTGTCGGCGCCGAGGGCCGCGACGAGCCCCGCGAGCTCCTGGGCCTTGCCCTTGCCGAGATAGGTGCTCGGGTCGGGATGCGGTCGGCGCTGGAGCAGGCCGTCGAGGACCGTCGCTCCCGCCGTCTCTGCGAGCGCGGCGAGCTCGTGCAGCGAGTTCTCCGCGTCCTCCAGCGAGTTCTGCGAGTACACGCCGATGAGCACGACGTTCTCCAGGCGCAGCTGGCGGTACTCGACCTCCGTGACGTCCTCGAGCTCGGTGGAGAGGCCGGCGACGCGTCGCAGCGCCTGCCGGTCATCGCGGTCGAACTGCTCGCCGTCGCTGTTCTCGCCCTCGTGGCCGGCGCTCTGCAGCGCCTGGGCTCCACCCGCGACGAAGCGCGAGTACCCTGCCGAGCGCGACTGCGCGTTCGCCAGGACCCTCGAGACGACGTCCACGGCCTCGGTCGTGTCGGTCTCGTTCAGGTCTTCCGTCATCCGGATAACACTAACTCCTCAGGTGTTGATAGGTTCACTTCTCATGGCCGCCGAGCACTACTTCTCGAGTACTCCCGACGGCGACCTCCGGCCCCGCAGGATCCCGGTCCGCCTGGCCGGCCGCGACCTCGAGGTCACGACGGCAGGAGGGGTGTTCAGCCCCGGTCACGTCGATCTCGGCACGCGCGTCCTGCTGGACGCAGTGCCCGACGCCCCCGCTGACGGGGACCTGCTGGACCTCGGCTGCGGCTGGGGTCCGATCGCCCTCGCGCTCGCCCTCGCCTCCCCCGACGCCCGGGTGTGGGCGGTCGACGTCAACCAGCGGGCGCTCGAGCTGGTCCGTCGCAACTGCGAGGAACTCGGCGTCCTCAATGTCAACGCCGTGCTGCCCGAGGATGTTCCCGACGACGTGCGCTTCCGCTCCGTGTGGTCGAACCCGCCGATCCGCATCGGAAAGGAGGAGTTGCACCTCCTGCTCGAGCGCTGGCTGCCACGCCTCGAGGAGGGCGCGGACGCCTGGCTCGTCGTGCAGCGCAACCTCGGCTCCGACTCGCTGCAGTCCTGGCTCGCCACCGCGTTCGCCGGACGGCTCGACGTGCAGCGCGTCTCCTCGGCGAAGGGCTTCCGCGTGCTGCGGACGACCCGTCTGGCCTGACCCGGCCCTCAGTCGATCCGGATCGTCCCCGTGAAGACGAGGTCGGCCGGACCGGAGAGCCCGACGTGCTCGCCCTCCTCCGCCGCGAACATCGTCACGCCGAGCGTGCCGCCCGGGACCTCGACGCGCCAGGCCTGCGGAGCGCGGGCTCCCGCCCAGTAGCGCACGGCCAGCGCCGCCGCCGCGGCACCCGTGCCGCAGCTCAGGGTCTCGCCGCTGCCGCGCTCGTGCACCCGCATCCGGATCCGCCCGATGCCGTCGTGGACCAGGGGCTCGCCGGGGACGACGAACTCGACGTTCGCGCCGTCCTCGGGCTCCGGGTCGAGCTGCGGGATGTAGGAGAGGTCGGCGGAGTCGAGCTCCTCGTCGTTGCTGAGGGCGACGACCACGTGCGGATTGCCGAGGTCGATCCCGATGCCGGGGCGCGCGACCTTCAGCTCCTTCGCCCGCACCAGGGGCTCGCCGCCCGCCAGCTCCCAGCGGCCGAGGTCGACCTGGAATCCGGCTCCGCTGCGGGTCACGTCGCGGACGCCGGCGCGGGTGCCGATCGGCAGGGTGTCGCCGGGCTCGAGCGTCGCCAGGCCGCCCGCGAGCAGGAACGCGGCGTAGACGCGGATGCCGTTGCCGCACATCTCGGCGAGGGAGCCGTCGGCGTTGCGGTAGTCCATGAACCATTCCGCCTCGCTCTCCTCGGCCAGGGCCGCCGACCCCTCCGGGATCGCCCGGGAGCGGACGGCTCGGATCACGCCGTCGGCGCCGACGCCGAAGTGGCGGTCGCAGATCATCGCGATCTGCGCGGGCGAGAGGTCGACCTCACCGTCCGGGTCGCTGAAGAGCACGAAGTCGTTGCCGGTGCCCTGGCCCTTGGTGAAGTGCAGCTCGATCGTCATGGCGCACAGCCTAGCGAGGAGCGGGTGCGGCGGCCTGGGCGACGGCGTGCGCCCGCGACGCCAGGTCCGGCGCGTCGTACGGGAGCCGGTGGGCGCCGGCGTAGCGCCGGAACCAGCTGTTCTGCCGGCGGGCGTAGCGGCGCGTGAGGGCCTGCGTGGCCGCGATCGCCTCCTCCTCACGGAGGACGCCGGCACGCTGGGCGAGCGCCTGGGCGTACCCGATGGCGCGGCCGGCGGTGACGCCGCGCTCCAGGCCGAGAGGGACGAGCCGCTCGACCTCGTCGAGCATGCCGGCCGCCCACATCCTCTCCACCCGTCGGTCGAGGCGCTGCACCAGCTCCTCCCGCGGAGCCTCGAGGAACAGGATCGAGGCGGGACGCCACGGAACCGGCTCGTCGGACATCAGCGCGCTGTGCGTGCTCCCGCCGGTCAGCTCCGCGATCTCGAGCGCGCGGACGATGCGCCGGGCGTTGTGCGGACCGATGCGCGCGGCCACTCCGGCGTCGATCCGGCGCAGCCGCTCGACGAGGACGCCCAGGCCCTCGCGCTCGGCGGTCTCCTCGAGGCGGCGCCGAACCTCCGGGTCCGTTCCCGCGAAGGAGAACTCGAAGACGACGCTGGAGACGTACAGGCCGGAGCCCCCGACCAGGATCGGCGTCGCTCCGCGCGCCAGCACGCTCTCGATCACCCGCCGCGCCTCGCTCTGGTATCGGGCGACCGACGCCTCCTCCGTCACGTCGAGGACGTCGAGCAGATGGTGCGGGACGCCCCGCCGCTCATCGACGGGGAGCTTCGCGGTGCCGATGTCCATCCCGCGGTAGAGCTGCATCGCGTCGGCGTTCACGATCTCGGCGGCGCCGCCGTCCTGCCGGATCGCCCCGGCGAGATCGAGCGAGAGGTCGGACTTGCCCGTGCCGGTCGCGCCGACGACCGCGATCAGCTCCGGCGCAGGATCGGGGGCTCCGGCCTCAGCGCTCGCCATCGAGGGCGTCGTAGATCGGCGTCGTCAGCGTGCCGGCGTCGCGCACGCGCAGAGACGGCAGCCCCAGGGAGACCCGGGGCGCACCGCTCGCACCCGGGGCGGCCGGAACCCCGCAGGACTCGGTCTGCGCCCGGTCCCAGGCGTCGCCCGCGCGGGTGCGGCGGATGCGGAGCGGCGCGCCGTCGGAGGAGTCCGCCAGGAGGTAGAAGGGCGCGGCGCGGGTGACCCGGACCGAGACCACGTCTCCGGGACGCGGCTGCTCGGAGCCCTGGGGCACGTCGAAGTGCACCAGGCGGCTGTCCTCGGCGCGTCCGCTCAGGCGGTGGGTCTCCGAGTCGCGGCGCCCCTCGCCGGTCGCGACCAGGACCTCGACCTCGCGGCCGACGACCGTGCGGTTCTCCTGCTCGCTGATCGCGTCCTGCAGGGCGACGAGCCGCTCGTAGCGCTCCTGGACGATCGCCTTGGGGATCTGGTCGGGCAGCGTCGCGGCCGGCGTGCCGGGCCGGATGGAGTACTGGAAGGTGAAGGCGGAGGCGAAGCGGGCCGCCTCGACCACCCGCAGGGTCTCCTGGAAGTCGGCCTCGGTCTCGCCGGGGAAGCCCACGATGATGTCGGTGCTGATGGCCGCGTGCGGGATGCGGTCGCGCACCCGGTCGAGGATGCCGAGGAACCTCTCGGAGCGGTACGAGCGGCGCATCGCTTTGAGGATGCGGTCGGAGCCGGACTGGAGCGGCATGTGAAGCTGCGGCATCACCGCCGGGGTCTCGGCCATGGCGTCGATCACGTCGTCGGTGAACGCGGCGGGATGGGGGCTCGTGAAGCGGATCCGCTCGAGTCCGTCGATGGTGCCCGCGGCGCGGAGCAGCTTCGAGAACGCCTGACGGTCGCCGAACTCGACGCCGTAGGAGTTCACGTTCTGACCGAGCAGCGTGACCTCGATGGCGCCGTCGTCGACGAGTGCCTGGATCTCGGCGAGCACGTCGCCGGGACGCCGGTCCTTCTCCTTGCCCCGCAGCGAGGGCACGATGCAGAAGGTGCAGGTGTTGTTGCAGCCGACCGAGATCGAGACCCAGCCGCTGTAGGTCGAGTCCCTCTTGGTGGGGAGCGTGGAGGGGAAGACGTCGAGCGACTCGAGGATCTCGAGCTGCGCCTCGTCGTTGTGGCGGGCCCGCTCGAGCAGGCTCGGGAGTGCGCCCATGTTGTGCGTGCCGAAGACGACGTCGACCCACGGGGCGCGGTCGAGGATGACGTTCTTGTCCTTCTGCGCGAGGCAGCCGCCGACCGCGATCTGCATCCCCTCGTGACGGCGCTTCACCGACGCGAGGTGGCCGAGGTTGCCGTAGAGCTTGTTGTCGGCGTTCTCGCGCACCGCGCAGGTGTTGATCACGACGACGTCGGCCTCGGCTCCGTCGGCGGACACGTAACCCGCCGCCTCGAGCGAGCCGCTCAGCCGCTCCGAGTCGTGCACGTTCATCTGGCACCCGAACGTGCGGACCTCGTAGGTCCTCGGCCGGGTCTCGGCGACGGGCGTCGGGGCGGTACCGAGCGTGCTCATGGTGTGGGATTCTACGCTCCGGTCCGACCGCTCCCGGCCCGCCGCGTCAGCGGAAGCGGACGCTGGACCCCGGCTTGCGGATCGTCTCGCGGACGACGCGCTGCACGAGCCCGCCGGCGTAGCCGCGCCGCGCGAGGAACCCCGTGAGGCGGCGCTCGGCGACCTCGTCGGACAGCGAGCGCAGGCTCGGCAGCCGCTTGCGCGCGAGCTCGAGCGCCGTGCGGTACTCGTCGTCGCCGTCCAGCTCGTCGAGCGCGGACGCGATCGCCTCGGGGTCGATCTTCCGCGCGCGCAGCTCCTGCTGGATCGAGGAGCGGCCGAGCTTCTTGCGGTCGCGCAGCGAGACGACCAGCTGCTCCGCCATGCGGAGGTCGTCGAGGTAGCCGAAGCGCGTGAAGCGCTCGAGGATCTCGAGCGCGTCCTTCTCGGCCACGCCCTCCGTGTAGAGGCGCGCCTCGACCTCGGCGACGGACAGGCTCTTGCGCGAGAGTCCGCGCACGATCCGATCCGCGACCTGCTCAGGGTCGATCTCCTCGGGGACCTCGATCGGCTCGCCGTCCTCCGTGTCGTCCGCGTCCTCGACGAACGCTGGTGCACGTCGGGCGACGTGGGCCGACAGCTCGGCGATCCGCTCGGAGGAGTGCGACGCACGTTCGTCAGGAGCAGTGGATTCCGACCCGGCGACCGCGGCCTTCCGGCCGGCAGGCCTCGGGGCCTCGGCGACCTGCGACGAGGCCTCGGGCGGTCGCCCCGCGGACTCGGGACCATCTGAGTCCGGAGCAGCCGGAGCCCAGCCCTCGTCGCCCGCCTCACCCCGGTCGACCCAGGGCAGGAAGGCCACGGGGCGGCCCTTCGCCCCCTCCGCGGCCTTCTCCGCCACGGGCTAGGCGCCCTTGCGCACGGGCTGCTTGGTCTCGATCGCGACCGGAGCGGCCTCGACGGCCGCGTTCGGGTCGACGATCACGCCGAGCTTGACCAGGATGCGCTTCTCGATCTCGGCGGCCACATCGGGGTTGTCGATGAGGAACTGGCGCGCCTTCTCCTTGCCCTGGCCGAGCTGGTCGCCGTCGTAGGTGTACCAGGCGCCCGACTTGCGGACGATCTCGTGCTCGACGCCGAAGTCGATCAGGCTGCCCTCGCGGGAGATCCCGACTCCGTAGAGGATGTCGAACTCGGCCTGCTTGAAGGGCGGGGCCATCTTGTTCTTCACGACCTTGACGCGGGTGCGGTTGCCGACCGCGTCGGTGCCGTCCTTCAGCGTCTCGATGCGGCGGATGTCGAGGCGGACCGACGCGTAGAACTTGAGCGCCTTGCCGCCCGCGGTGGTCTCGGGGCTTCCGAAGAAGACGCCGATCTTCTCGCGCAGCTGGTTGATGAAGATCATCGTGGTGTTGGTGGTGTTCAGTCCGCCGGTCAGCTTACGCAGCGCCTGGGACATGAGGCGGGCCTGCAGGCCGACGTGGGAGTCGCCCATCTCGCCCTCGATCTCGGCTCGCGGCACGAGGGCCGCGACGGAGTCGATCACGATGAGGTCGATCGAGCCCGATCGCACGAGCATGTCGGCGATCTCGAGCGCCTGCTCTCCGGTGTCGGGCTGCGACACGAGGAGGGAGTCGATGTCGACGCCGAGCTTCTTGGCGTACTCGGGGTCGAGCGCGTGCTCCGCGTCGATGAAGGCGGCGATGCCGCCGTTCCGCTGGGCGTTCGCGATCGCGTGGAGCGTGAGAGTCGTCTTTCCGGAGGACTCGGGGCCGTAGATCTCGACGATGCGGCCGCGGGGAAGCCCGCCGATCCCGAGCGCGACGTCGAGCGCGATCGAACCGGTCTGGATCACCTCGACGGGGGCGCGGTCGTCGCTGCCGAGGCGCATGACGGCGCCCTTGCCGAACTGGCGGTCGATCTGGGCGAGTGCGGTCTCGAGGGACTTCTCGCGGTCGGAGGAACTGGGCATGGCCGTCTCGCTCTCGTGTTCGTGGTGGTGTCGCCTACAGGCTGTCGCGACATGCCGGTGGCTGTCGGAGTGACAGTGCCGGCCGGCTGCGACAAGGCGGTGAAGCAGGTCCGTTCAGGTGTCTCCGACGGTACGCCCGACCACCGACATCGGGGCCGAGCGAGAGCGACTCCGTGGAGACGGGGCCGTTCCTGCTTCTGTGGAGGAGCCTAGACCCGTTCGAACACGGATTCGAGCATGAGCCGTCGGCGTGTCGAACACGGCTTCGGCGGCGGGCACGTCAGCGGTGGCGTCTCCGCGGATCCACGCCGTGCCACCGCGCCTCGGGGACGTCGTTGGCGCGGCAGAGTGCGAGCCAGACCTCGCGCGGCTCCGCTCCGTCCGCGAGGGCGCGCTCGGCGGTACGGCCACCGAGCTCGGTCAGCACGAGGTCGGAGACCAGGACACGGGCGTAGGCGCCGCCGAACTCGTCGTCGACCAGCTGCCGGAACTCGCTCAAGCGCATGCGTCCACGGTAGCCGCTGCCCGGGAGCGGCACTCCCCCGGGAACGCCGAAGGGCGCCCGGCCGGAGCCTGGGCGCCCTTCGCGTGGAACGGGGTGCGGTGAGTGGAGGAGGACGGGAGCCGACTACTGCGTGACGAGGTCCGCGTCGAAGCCGGCGACCATGTCGGCCGGGATGGTGTCGGGGATGGTGTCGATGCCCTCGATGACGGCGAGACGATCGCCGACCTCGCGCATGATCACCGAGATGGGGGTGTCGAGGGCGTCGGCGACAGAGGCGAGGATCTCCGAGGAGGCCTCCTTCTGACCGCGTTCGACCTCGCTCAGGTAGCCGAGCGCAACGCTCGCCTTGCTCGCCACCTGACGGAGCGTACGACCTTTCTGCAGGCGAAAGTCCCTGAGGACATCGCCGATCTCCTGACGAACTAGAACCACTGGACCCTCCTTCTCCACGTCAACCGCATGTCGTGCACCTGCACCGCGAGCACGGGCGCCGGAGGACTCCGGAGCGGGTGATCGGGGGGCTGGGACGAGAGAACCGGATAGCTGTTCACTACCCGGTTCGTATGGAGTCGACTCTAATACCGGATGACTGGACTTTGCGTGTGAGCGACACCAGATGTAACCGGGCCGCAATGCGGCGCATTCCGATTCCCGGAAGGCCCCGGCTGGGTATCCGCCTCATGCCCCGCGGGCGAGCAGCTCCGCGCCGAGGGCGAGGGCCGCGTCGACCGAGGCGGCGCGGATCGCGGCGCGGTCGCCGTCGAACCGGTGCTCGCGGACGAGCTCGTCCTCGCCGAGGACGGCCGCCACGAAGACGGTGCCGACAGCGGCATCACCCTGCGGATCCGGACCGGCGACTCCCGTGGTCGCCAGGCCGAGCGTCGGCCGCCCGTCGGCTGCGAGCCGCGAGGACGCTCCGCGCGCCATCTGCACGGCGACTCCGGGATCGACGGGCCCCCGCTCGTCGAGGACCCGCGCGTCGACCCCGAGGAGCCGGTCCTTGAGGTCGGTGGCGTAGCTCACCACTCCCCCGCGGTACACGGCGGAGGCGCCGGGCACCTCCACCAGGGCCGAGCTGAGCGCACCGCCGGTGAGGGACTCCGCGACGGCGAGGTCGACGCCCCGCCGCCGGAGCTCGGCGATCAGATGCGCAGCCGTCACCGCGTCGACCGGGCGGCCCGGCTCTGGCGGGCGGCGTCGGCGAGGTAGTCGATCCCGGTGGCGACGGTGAGGACCACGGCCGCGGTCATCGTGATGCCGTTGAGCCAGTGGACCCACTCGCCGAGGACGGCCCAGAGCGGCAGCAGAGCGAGGGAGATCGCGATCGACTGCACGATCGTCTTGAGCTTGCCGCCCCGCGACGCCGGGATCACCCGGTCCGAGAGCACGGCCATCCGGAACACCGTGATGCCGATCTCGCGCACCAGGATGACGATCGTCACCCACCACGGCAGTTCCGCGAGGATCGAGAGCCCGACCAGCGCCGCCCCGGTGAGCACCTTGTCGGCGATCGGGTCGAGGAGCTTGCCGAGATCGGTCACGAGGCCCCGGCTGCGGGCGATGTGCCCGTCGATCCCGTCCGTGGCGATGGCGACGATGAACAGCAGCGCCGCCGCGATCCGGATCCCGCCGTCCTGCCCCCCGTCGGCCAGCAGGAGCCAGAAGAAGACGGGCGCCAGCAGGATCCGGACGACCGTGATCGCGTTCGGCAGGTTCCAGTTGCCCGGCGCGGCCGGAGCCGGTGCGGTGGGGTCGGTCATCGTGCTCCGCCGTTCGTCGCAGTGCGGGCGACCGGGACGGTCACTCGCGTCCCGTCAGAGTCCAGGCGTCCTCGCCGGACCCCTCGTCGTCGTCGTGGTAGTCCGTGGCGGCGGGCCCCGTCGGCTCGGCCAGCGGATCCGCGTAGGGGTCCGGGGCGACCGAGGACGGCGCGGCCGGCGCCTCGCCCGGGTCCTCGCCGCGCATCCGCGCGAGGACGCCCTGCAGCTGCTCGGCGGTGACCAGCACGTCGCGGGCCTTCGACCCCTCGGAGGGACCGACGACCTCGCGCGACTCGAGCAGGTCCATCAGGCGGCCCGCCTTGGCGAAGCCGACGCGGAGCTTGCGCTGCAGCATCGAGGTCGAGCCGAACTGCGTGCTGACGACGAGCTCCGCCGCAGCGACCAGCAGCTCGAGGTCGTCCCCGATGTCGGAGTCGATCTCCTTGCGCTGCGCCTGGACGGTGATGTCCTGGCGGTACTCGGGCTGCGCCTGGCGGGTGACGTGCTCGACGACCTTCGCGATCTCGTCCTCGCGGACCCAGGCGCCCTGGACGCGCATCGGCTTGTTGGTGCCCATGGGGAGGAAGAGGCCGTCGCCCTGCCCGATGAGCTTGTCGGCTCCCGGCTGGTCGAGGATGACCCGCGAGTCGGTCACGCTGGTCACCGCGAAGGCGAGGCGGCTGGGCACGTTCGCCTTGATGAGGCCGGTCACGACGTCGACGCTCGGCCGCTGCGTGGCGAGCACCAGGTGGATGCCCGAGGCGCGCGCGAGCTGCGTGATCCGCACGATCGAGTCCTCGACGTCGCGCGGGGCGACCATCATGAGGTCGGCGAGCTCGTCGACCACCACGAGGAGGTAGGGGTACGGCTTGAGGACGCGGCTGCTGCCGGCGGGGAGCTTGATCTCGTCGGCGCGGACGGCCGCGTTGAAGTCGTCGATGTGGCGGAACCCGAACGACGCGAGGTCGTCGTAGCGCATGTCCATCTCCTTCACGACCCACTGCAGCGCCTCGGCCGCCTTCTTGGGGTTCGTGATGATCGGAGTGATCAGGTGCGGCACTCCGCCGTAGATGGTGAGCTCCACGCGCTTGGGGTCGATCAGGACCATCCGCACGTCCTGCGGGCGCGCGCGCATGAGCAGGCTCGTGATCATCGAGTTGACGAAGCTGGACTTGCCGGAGCCGGTGGAGCCGGCGACCAGGAGGTGCGGCATCTTGGCGAGGTTCGCCACGACGTAGCCGCCCTCGACGTCCTTGCCGACGCCGATGGTCATCGGGTGCGTGGACGTCGTCGAGGCCGGCGAGCGGAGGACGTCGCCCAGCGAGACGATCTCGCGGTCGGTGTTGGGGATCTCGACGCCGATCGCGCTCTTGCCCGGGATCGGGGAGAGGATCCGGACCTCGTTGCTGGCGACCGCGTAGGAGAGGTTCTTGCTGAGCGCGGTGACGCGCTCGACCTTGACTCCCGGGCCGAGCTCGATCTCGTAGCGGGTGACGGTCGGGCCACGGGAGAAGCCGGTGACGGTCGCGTCCACGTTGAACTGCTGCAGCACCTCGGTGATGGCGCGGACCATCTCGTCGTTGGCCGCCGAGCGCGCCTTGGAGGGCGTGCCCGTCGAGAGGGCGGCCGCCGAGGGGAGGCGGTACGGCGCGTCGTCCTCGAACGAGGAGTCGAAGCCGGCGGTCGGGTCCTCCTCGGCGAGAGGAGCGATCGGGCCGGTCTCGATGACGGGCGGGATCGGGACGGCGGGCGCCACGTCGAGGCGGTCGAGACGGATGACCTCGGTCGCGTCGTCGTCGACCACTCCGGTCGCGCCGCGGGACGCGCCCGTCTGCTCGAAGCGGGCGAGCGCCGCCTCGGCGGTCTCGGCCTCGGCCAGCACCTCGGTGGCGTAGGAGCGGGTCGGCGGGTGGGCCTCGTCGTCGCGCTCCTCGAGCGCGGAGTCGAAGCCCTTCGCGCGGCCGCGGGCGGGCGCGGTGCCCTCGATGACCTCGGTGAAGGAGTCGATCGGGAGCTCGGTCTGCACGGTCGGCTCGTCCTCGCGCCCGGACTCGGTGCGCCGCCACCAGGGCAGCTCTCCGCCGTCCTGCTGCGCGTCCTCCTCCTGCTCGGCCTCCGCTTTCGCCGCGGCCTTGGCGGCGGCCCGCTCGGCCTTCAGGCGTGCGCGCTCCTCATCGTCGAGCACGGGGGCGCCGAAGAGGTAGCCGTAGAGCTCCCGCGAGCGCGCGCCGATGCGGTTCGGCGGGGTCTTGGTGATGATGAACAGCGACAGCAGGATCACGAGCGACAGCAGCACGGTCGCGCCCGGGACGGTGGCGATCGCCGCGAGCGGGGCGCCCACGAGCCAGCCGAGCACGCCTCCCGCTGCCGCCATGGTCTCGATGCCCTGCCCCGGCTGCGGCAGGCCGAGGTGCGCGTGGCAGATGCCGGCGGAGGCGACGAGCAGCGTGATGACGCCCACGCCGATCCGCCCGTTGTCGTCGACGGACCGGGGGTGCCGGAAGAGCCAGAGGGAGAAGAGGAGCAGGACGACCGGCAGCACGTAGGCGACCCGGCCGAAGAAGCCGCCGAAGCTCCACGCGTCGAGAACCAGAGCGACCGGGTCGGTCGCGAGGAACCACTCGACGACCGCACCCGCGACGGCCAGCAGCAGCAGGAGGAAGGGGACGCCGTCGCGGCGCTCCTCCTTCGCCAGGCGCTCGGGACCGAGGGCGCGCGCCGCGCCGCCTGCGAGGTGGGCCAGCGCCATCCAGAGCCGCACGGCGGGGTTGGTGCGCGGGGCGGACTCGAAGGCCACCGTCTTCGTCTCGGCGGCCGCCTTGCCCGAGCCCCGGCCGGATCGCGGCGCGCCGGAGCGCGGAGTCGCGCTGCCGCGCCCGCGCGAGGTCGTCTTGGTACTGGTCGCCATGAGGCCACCGTACCCGCCGCCCCCGTCAGGGCCGGTGACCCGCGCCGGGACGGCCGACGCCGATCAGCCGCCGGCCCGGGAGGGTCAGGCCTCGATGACGAGCGGCACGATCATGGGCCGGCGGCGGTAGGAGGTGTTGACCCAGCGGCCGACGACGCGACGGACGGCCTGCGAGAGCGCGTGCTGATCGCTCGCCCCGTTGCGCACCGCCTCCTCGAGCGCGGCGGCGATCCGCGGCTTGACCTCGTCGAAGACGCTGTCGTCCTCCGCGAAGCCCTTCGCGTGGATCTCGGGGCCGACGACGATCCGCCCCGTGCCCGCCTCGACCACCACGATGATCGAGATGAAGCCCTCCTCGCCGAGGATCCGCCGGTCCTTGAGGTCGGCGTCGGTGATCTCGCCCACCGACGATCCGTCGACGTAGACGAACCCCAGGTCGAGCCGTCCGACGACTGTCGCCCGCCCGTCGAGCAGGTCGATCACGGTGCCGTCCTCGGCGATGATCGTGTTCTCCTCCGCGATCCCGGTCTCGCGCGCGAGCTGCGCGTTCGCGACCAGGTGCCGGTACTCGCCGTGCACCGGCATCACGTTCAGCGGCTTGAGGATGTTGTAGCAGTAGAGGAGCTCGCCGGCCGCGGCGTGCCCGGACACGTGCACCTTCGCGTTGCCCTTGTGCACGACGGTCGCTCCGAGCCGGGTGAGCCCGTTGATGACCCGGTACACCGCGTTCTCGTTGCCGGGGATGAGGCTGGACGCGAGGATGACGGTGTCGCCCTCGCCCGGCTCGATCTGGTGGTCGAGGTTGGCCATCCGGCTGAGGACGGCCATCGGCTCGCCCTGCGACCCCGTGGACATGTAGACGATCCTGTCCTCGGGGACGTCGCCCGACTTCTTCATGTCGACCAGGACGCCCGGGGGGACGTGGAGGTAGCCGAGGTCCGCCGCGATGCGCATGTTGCGGACCATGGAGCGGCCGAGCAGCGCCACGCGGCGGCCGGTGGCGTGGGCCGCGTCGAGCACCTGCTGCACCCGGTGGACGTGGCTCGAGAAGCTCGCGACGATGACGCGGCGGGTCGCCCTGGCCATGACGCTCTCGATGACCGGGCCGATGTCGCGCTCGCTCGGCGTGAAGCCGGGGACGTCGGCGTTGGTGGAGTCGACCAGGAACAGGTCGACGCCCTCCTCACCGAGGCGGGCGAAGGCGCGCAGGTCGGTGATCCGGCCGTCGAGCGGCAGCTGGTCCATCTTGAAGTCGCCGGTGTGCAGCACCGAGCCCGCGTCGGTGACGATCGACACGGCCAGCGCGTCCGGGATCGAGTGGTTCACGGCGACGAACTCGAGCTCGAAGGGCCCGAGGTTCTCGACGTCCCCCTCCTTCACCGTGAGCGTGTAGGGCGTGATCCGGTGCTCCTTGAGCTTCGCCTCGACGAGGGCGAGCGTGAGGGTGGAGCCGATCAGCGGGATGTCGCGCTTCAGCCGGAGCAGGTAGGGGACGGCGCCGATGTGGTCCTCGTGACCGTGGGTGAGCACCACTCCGACGATGTCGTCGAGCCGGTCCCGGATGGGCGTGAAGTCCGGGAGGATCAGGTCGACGCCCGGCTGGTCCTCCTCCGGGAAGAGCACGCCGCAGTCGACGATCAGGAGCCTGCCGTCGATCTCGAAGACGGTCATGTTGCGGCCGATCTCGCCGAGACCGCCGAGAGGGATGATCCGCAGCGTTCCCGGCGCGAGCGGGGCGGGGATGATCACGGGACCGGGCATGCGCCCTCCTTCTCCAGCGGTGCTTTCTCGGGACGTGCCGCTCGGGCTCAGCGGGTGGTGCCGGCGACCTTCGGGAGGGCGCCGCCGGCCGCGGCGTTGCGGTCGGGCCGGAAGTTGCGGAAGTCGACGCCCGGGATGTCGCGGACCAGGCCGAGCTCGTCCTCGATGAGCGCCGCCTCCGACTCCTCCGGGCCGACCAGGGGCAGCCGCACGCGCGGAGAGGAGATGCGGCCGAGGCCGTGCAGGATGTACTTCGCGGCGACGGTCCCGGGGACGTGCGTCATCACGGCGCGCACGAGCGGCTCGAGCTGCTGGTGCGCGCGGGTGGCCGCGTGGAGGTCGCCCGCGTTCACGGCGTCGACGATGGTGCGGTACGGCGCGGCGGCGATGTTCGCCGTGACGCCGATGAGCCCCGTGGCGCCGATGGCGAGCTCGGGGAGCACGTTCGCGTCGTCGCCGCAGAAGTACATCAGGTCGGTCTGGTTGAGCACGCGGCTGACCTCGGAGAGATCGCCCTTCGCGTCCTTCACGGCCAGGATGTTCGGGTGCTTGGCCGCCCGCAGGATGGTCTCGTAGCGGATCGGCACGCCGGTGCGGCCGGGGATGTCGTAGAGGATGACCGGCAGGTCCGTCGCGTCCGCGATCATCCGGAAGTGCGTGAGCACGCCCGCCTGCGTCGGCTTGTTGTAGTACGGGGTGACGATCATGTTGCCGTCGGCGCCGGCCTTCTCGCTCTGACGGGCGAGCTGCATGGCGTGGGCGGTCTCGTTGGAGCCGCCTCCCGTGATGATCTTCGCGCGGCCCCCGGCGACCGAGCGGCCGACCTCGACCAGGCGGATCTTCTCCGGGTCGGTCAGGGTGCTGGTCTCGCCCGTGGTCCCGGTGACCACGATGCCGTCCGCGCCCGCTGCGATGCAGTCGTCGATGTGCTTCTCGACACCGGGCCAGTCGACCTCGCCGTCGGCGGTGAACGGGGTGACCAGGGCGACCAGGACCTGGCCGAAGGGATTCTCCGGAGTTGACACGCTGCCAGGGTAGCGGGTCGCCGCCGCGCCGCTCCGGTGGGTTCGGGTGTGCCGTCTGGGCGGTGCCGTCTGCAGGGGGCGGCGCGATCTGCAGGAGGCAGTGCGATCTGCAGGAGGCAGTCCGATCTGCAGGAGGCAGTGCGATCTGCAGGAGGCAGTGCGATCTGCAGGAGCTCTCCGCGATTAAGGGCGTTCTTCCGCCCAACGCCTCGGCCGCGCGGAGGATCCCCTGCAGATCGCACCTGCAGACGGCACACCTCCCTGCAGACGGCACACCTCCTCGCAGACGGCACACCTCCCTGCCGGCACACCTCCCTGCAGACGGCA